>CAYRRY010000007.1:0-30333 GCA_964426805.1 uncultured Candidatus Saccharibacteria bacterium
AGTTCTGAGCTTTTAATTTCACTATTTTTCCCTAAATCGCCTCTGCACGATGGTGCAGTCATGGTAGTTGGGGATAAGATTGTGGCTGCTTCGGTAAATTTGCCTGTATCCGAAAACGAAGAAGCGGTGAGCGCGAATCTTGGTTTTCGGCATCGAGCGGGAATTGGCATCACCGAAAATTCGGATGCGATTTCAATTATTGTCTCAGAAGAAACCGGAAGCATATCAATCGCTTATGCGGGAAAGATAGAAAGAAGAGTTTCTGAAGAGAGATTTAAAACGAGATTTAAGTATTTGCTGAACAAATGAAAAATATTTTAAAACTATTTAAAATTGAAAGTATCAGAAAATCTTTTACCAACAATTCGACAGCAAAATTGGTTTCGATTGGGGTTGCTCTAGTTTTGTGGATTGTAGTTGCTTCGTCTCAGGGAACACTCGGCAAATTGCCGGGTAAGATTACTATTAAGGCGATCAATGTTGCTGATGAAATGGTGGCTGTTTATGACCAAAAAGATGTTGAAGTCCAAATATTGGCCGATCCTCAGATTTGGGAGGAACTCTCAGTAAGCTCTTTTGCAGCATATGTTGATTTGGCTGGACTAGGAGAAGGGACTTACGAGCTTGACGTTCAGGTGTCAACCACGGTTAAAGATGTGCAGATTGTTACTAAAACTCCAAATAAGATTTTGGTTAGCATTGAAAAATTAGTTTTAAAAGACGTTAGCATAAATACAAAAATAGAGGGAAGCGCTGGGGAAGGGCTAGTGGCCGGCAATATAGAACTTGTGCCGAGTGTGGTTTCGGTTAGCGGTCCCGAGAGCATAGTTGAGAATATTACTGAGGCAACGGCCCCTATTTTGCTAAACGGAGAAGAGGAGGACTATGAGCAGATTATTACTCTGGTTGCTTATTCTGACAACGGAGAGGTCATTGACAATATTACATTTAATCCTGATCAGGTTTTAGCAAAAGTCTCCATTGTAAAAGCGTCGAATAACAAAACGGTTGGAGTCAAAGTAAATACCTCTGGCTCTCCTGCGGAAAATTATTTTATCTCTAAGATAACTGTGTTGCCAAATACGATAGACCTTACTGGCCCAAACAGTGTTTTGCAAACCGTAAATTATATTGAGACCGAATCAATTGATATCAGCAACATCACCGAAAATTTAGGAATTTCGGCTCGCTTGGTAATACCAAGAGGAACGGCACTTCAATCAGGAGAAGAGGGCTCAGTAAATATTCTCTTCACTATTGAAAAAGCGGATACATCGAAAACAATATCGACAGAGATAGAGTTTGTTAATATTCCTGAAGGCTTGAGTCTGGCATCAAGTAGTGCGAACTCGGTGAACATCTCAATAATTGGAAGTCAACAGGTGGTAAATACTTTGACCGGCGAAAACTTCACACTTCAAATTGATCTTTCTGCATATAGCGTGGGAGAAAGCGTTGTTGATATCTCTTCGGACGACATCAAATTCGATAGTAATATCTCGATTTCATCAATTGAACCGACTCAAATAATCATAGTGCTGGAGTAGATAAATAGTGTTTTATGGCAGAAGGGTTGACAAACTTGTTCTCTTCGCTATAATAGCTATTGTCCTGATGAAGGACACTTATGATAATACAACAAGATCCCGAGCCCCCACTTAAACGGCTTGGACAAAAAAACAAAATTGCAAAAAAGTCGATTGAATCCATAAATAAAAACTACAAGAACATATATTCACACGCTAGTGGCTTTTTGTCCAAAGCCATTTTTTTGATTGGCAAAGAGCTAAAGAATTTTCCCCTCTGGAATTCCAAATTCATGAGCAAGCTTTTTGTGCGACAGAACTTGTCACATTTTGTGATGGTTTTCTTGGCTCTCTTGGTGATTTCTTCAAACTTTGTGGTTAAATCAACAAAAGCTAAACTTCATACGCTAGTCACTTCTGAGCCGGAGCTGGAAATGTCTGTCTCGGCTGGATTGGATCATTTCACCCCCCTGATTGACCAGGACGGAGTGAAGGTTGAGAAAGCCTATGCCGCTTCCACTGAAGGTTTTTTTGATGTTTCATCTTCTCCCACTACAGCAATTACTGAGAGAGAAGAGCCGATGCCAGATAATAGTGGTGGAACTGTAAACTATTTAGTGAGACCTGGCGACAATTTAACGACTCTTGGTTGGAAGTTTGATTTGAAATTATCAACTTTGAAATATTATAATGATTTAACAGATGCTGACTTGATTAAACCTGGCCAGAAGTTGAAGGTTCCGCCAAAGGGAACTACGGTTTCGGCCTCCATGATCGCCAAAAAAGAAGCTGACCTGGAAAAGAAGAGGTTAGCAGCATCGAGCAGATCAACGGGCACAAGCAATAGCTTGGTTCAAGTGACTCATGCGTCCGGATCTCGTTATAATGGTTATCCATACGGTTACTGCACTTACTATGTGGCCACAAGAAGACAAGTACCAACCAGTTGGGGCAATGCAAAGTCTTGGTTATATTCGGCTCAGCGAGCTGGGTATAGTACCGGAAGCTCGCCTGCTGTGGGTGCGATCGTTGTAACTTCGGAATCATGGTGGGGCCACGTGGCTTATGTGGAACGTGTGTCCGGCAATACAATTACTGTGGCTGAGATGAACTATCGAGGCTGGGGAGTTATCAACAGACGAACACTGCCTGCATATGGTGGCGTTGTCCGTGGCTACGTATATTAAACCTTTTCAAAACAAGCAAAAAGTGTTATTATAATGTTGTTACAACATTATTTTTAATTTAATGATAGTTAGATGTTTATAGATGAAGCAAAAATTCGAGTGACAGCAGGCAAAGGAGGCGATGGTATCGTCTCTTTTCGCCATGAAAAATATGCAGAATTCGGAGGTCCAGACGGTGGTGACGGTGGAAATGGCGGAAGTATAGAGATAGTCGCTGACTCTCACATCTCAGATCTGTCGTTATTCAATCGCCAGAGAAAATTTAAGGCGGATGATGGCCAGAACGGCATGAACCAGAAGAAGCATGGCAAAAGTATCGACAACTTAGTTCTAAAGGTTCCGCTAGGTACTCAGGTGTTTGAGGGTAGGGATTTGTTGACTGATTTGGTAAAAGAGGGACAGAAAGCCGAAATAGTTAAGGGTGGAAGCGGAGGTTGGGGAAATCAGCACTTTGCATCAAGCGCTAAGCAAGTGCCGAAATGGTCTAAAGATGGATTGGCTGGGGAAAAGAAGAAATTGAGGCTTGAGTTGAAGACCATTGCCGACATAGGGTTGATTGGCCTTCCAAATGCTGGCAAATCGACCTTGCTTTCAGTTTTGACCAATGCCAAGCCGAAGATAGCCGAATATGAATTTACGACCTTAGAGCCGAATCTGGGGGCGCTCAAAGAGAAAGATCATACTCTAATCATCGCCGATATCCCTGGGTTGATTGAGGGAGCATCAAAAGGTAGGGGCCTGGGTGATAAATTTTTAAAGCATATCGAGAGAACGATTACGCTAGTTCACATTATCGATGCTTCTAGCGAGGACGTTGTTCGTGACTATAAGATAATTCGTAAAGAGCTATCTGAATTTTCTGAAAAACTGAACGATAAAGAGGAGATAGTTGTTTTGAATAAAACTGATATTATAAGCGATAAAGAGCTAAAAGAGAGAATTAAGGCACTAAAAAAAGCCGGCATAGATGTTCTGGCTGTTTCTGCAGCAACCAATAAAAAGATAGAAGAGCTTAAAAACGCAATATCATAAAATAATAATCCAATCTAGGACTAGACAAAATAGAAATAAACGGCTCAGGGGGGGGTGAGCCGTTTATTTTTTTGATTAGTGTAAGCTAGGGGTGTAAAATAAATATGCATATAAATATAAATAAGGAGAAGAATAAAAAAGATGATTATGATGGTAATGGTTGCGGTATTTGTGGCGATATTTCCGATCGTTTCATTTGCTGTGCAGGGGTCAGAAAATTCAAATGGAGCAGACAATACGAGTGTTGAAGCTGCGGATGGAATTGACGCGTCAACAGATGATTCGGTTGCTACTTCAACATCGAACAAGAACTATAATTTTTCAGAGGACACAAGTGTTCGGACAGAGATTAAAAACCGAGTGTTGGAAAACAACCCCTTAGTGGGAGAGATGGCTATGGAAGAGGTTCGGGAGTTGGTAAGAGAGGAAGCGACCGGGTTGGTGGCTGACAAAATTCAAGCATCTCGACCTGAGTACTCTCCTGCGATTAGCGCATCACAGGTGCGAAAAAGTGAAGTAGAGGACGCTTGCAACGATGCAATCGTGTTGTCGGCAATGATGGCTGATGAAACATTGGGTCAAAAGCTTGAAAATTCAGCTAAGACTTATCTTCTGAGTGAAGACAAGGTTAACCAGGCGCTTGATGATGCAGATGTTCGAACAGGCTTCGCAAAATTCTTCGTAGGGCCAAATTATGGGGAACTTGCTACAGTTAAAGCACAGATTGAGCAGAATCAACTCAAGATTCAAGAGATGAATCAGATACATGCGCAGATTCAAAATGAAGCTGATCAGACAGAGTTGAAGGTTTCAATCCAGACGCTAGAGGAACAGAATACCGCTTTGCAAGATCAGCTCGATGTGGAAGAAGAAGTGTTTTCACTCTTCGGCTGGCTTGCTCGATGGATAAGTAGCTACTAATACAAAAGATAAAAGCTTAATATGAAAAATCGCTCCGAACAGAGCGATTTTTCATATGCAGTATTAGAATTTATTTTCTCCACCAACTTTTCTTTTTGCTCTGTTCTTCTTTTTTTAGTTTTTCCCAAATTTCTTTCTCTTCAACAGAAACCCTAGTTGGCATTTTTATTTTTACAGTTAAATTCAAGTCTCCTTTTTGGCTTCCGCCTTTGTAGGCCTTGCCTTTTCCTCGCATGACGAAAGTTGTTCCGGATTGAACTCCGGCTGGGATATCTAAACTAATATCTTTGCCACCAACATTGAGATTGAGTTTGTCGCCCAAAACGGCCTGTGCAGGCGATATCTCAACCTGTGCGTTTACTGCTGAGAAGGCTTGTCCGAAAAGATCTTCAAACATATCGCCCAAGCCACCTCCACCAAAACCGAAGCCGGAGAAATCTCCCTGTGCGCCTTGACCGCCTTGAAATCCTGAAAATCCGCCAAAACCCTGGCTTGCTCCAGTGCTACCAGCGGAACCGGCTGAGCCGAATTGGTCGTATTGCTCCCTTTTTTGATCGTCAGAAAGTACCTGATAGGCTTCAGAGGCCTCTTTGAATTTCTTTTCAGATTCTGCTCCACCGCCTTTGTCTGGATGGTGCTTCAAAGCAAGCTTGCGGTAAGCTTTTTTGATTTCATCATTGGAGGCTTTTTTGTCTACTCCTAATAATTTGTAGTAATCTGTACTCATTTTGAATAAAAAATCCAATAATCAATTAATTGAAAGTTCGAATGAAAATTGGACATTGCCCCTAGGGGGTTCTTTTATAGAATGTATTATTCTTCTATAATTTCGCCTGAATTAGAATCTATTTTAACTGAAAATTCGTTATCGGTTGTTGAAGTGTAGGTTACGTGCCAGAGTAGCCAATTGTTTGGGCTAAAGTGTTTCAGTATTAGTTTGACACTAGCTATGGAATTATTCTCACGGAAAGTAAGTCCTCCGTTTGATTCAGCAAGCTGTAGCGCGGTAACGTAGTTAAACTTCCAAAGTTTAGTGTTCAACTCTTCTAAATCTCCCATATAGTCGTTCTTCGGAATCGATGCTCTTATATAGTTACTGGTAAGCTGGGAGATGGTTATCGTCCAATTGTTCTCTGTGTCTTCTGGATTAGCAAAGACATATCTGTTGTTGCCTGAATTTATCTCGACACTTGGAAGTTCAATCTCAATCGCTCGAAGAGTGTTTGATCCTTTTGCCTCTAGAGCCTTTGATTTAGCAAGTGCATATTCATCTCTAACTGTCTCATCGAACTCTGCAGAGTCAACAGTCGCAAGATCGATAATCTGAACTGGGGTAGTGTCGGTGATGGTTGTTGAATTTTTCCTACTCTCGCTCCAGCTTTCATAATATGACCAACCAAGTGCAATTATAATTGCCACAAAGATGATGATAATAGTAACCGGTTTTTTAAAAATATCTAGCATTAACAAAACCCAGAAGGGCCCCTCCTAATAATCTTTACCTAATTGTATCAAATACTAAACAATATTTGAAATAGATATAAGATTACTTAGACTTTTTATCGTCTTTTTTCTTCTCTTTCTTCTCGTCTTTCTTATCGTTTTTGCCTTTTTCATCTTTTTCTTTTGAAGCATCTGCTTCGGGATTTGGTGCTTGTTTGCTAGCATCTTCATACATCTTGGCGCCTAGCTCTTGCAAAGATTTTGACAACGCCTCGGTCTGAGTTTTTATTTCCTCTGTGTTATCGCTATCTTTCACACTCTGTAAAGCTTTGACTTTCCCCTCGATATCTTTTTTAAGGTTTGTATCAACTTTTTCACCAGCATCTTTCAGAGTTTTTTCAGCGGTAAAAATTAGAGAATCAGCGGCATTTTTTACATCCACTACTTCACGCTTCTTTTTGTCCTCGTCAGCATGCTCTTCGGCATCTTTCTTCATTTTTTCAATATCTTCTTCAGAAAGACCGGATGAAGCGGTGATCGTTATCTTCTGCTCTTTATTAGTTGCTTTGTCGAGAGCTTTTACATTTACTATGCCGTTTGCATCTATGTCGAAAGAAACTTCCACCTGTGGAACGCCGCGAGGTGATGGAGGAATGCCGTCTAGGATAAATCTACCCAAAGTTTTGTTGTCAGCAGCCATCTCTCTCTCGCCCTGCAATACGTGAATATCCACCTGAGTTTGATTGTCTGCAGCAGTTGAGAAGACCTGTGATTTTGAAGTAGGTATAGTTGCATTTTTCTCGATCAACTTTGTCATAACTCCGCCCAAAGTTTCTATTCCCAAAGATAGGGGAGTTACGTCGAGCAGAAGTAGATCTTTCACTTCTCCGCCCAAAACTCCACCTTGGATTGCTGCGCCCATGGCTACAGATTCATCTGGATTTACCGAGTGACTTGGTTCTTTGTCAAAAAACTTCTTTACTGCTTCTCGTACAGCTGGCATTCTAGTCATACCACCAACTAAGATAACTTCGTTGATATCTTTTTTGTCCATCTTGGCATCTTTCAAAACTGTTTCACACGGCTTCAAGGTTTTTTTGATCAAATCAGATACTAGCTCTTCAAGCTTGGCTCGATTGATATTCATCTGCAAGTGCTTTGGCCCTTCCTGGTCAGCAGTAATAAATGGAAGGTTTATCTCAGTATCAGCAGTAGTCGAAAGCTCAATCTTAGCTTTTTCGGCCGCTTCTTTTACTCTCTGCAGTGCAGCAGTGTCGGAGTGTAGGTCAACTCCCTGGTCTTTCTTATATTCATCTATAATATAATCCATGATAACTTGGTCGAAGTCGTCACCACCTAGATGAGTATCACCGTTGGTTGATTTTACCTCGAAAACACCATCTCCAAGTTCCAAAATTGTAATATCGAAAGTACCACCACCTAAGTCGTAGACGGCAATCTTTTCATTTTTCTTCTTGTCTAGTCCGTATGCAAGCGAAGCCGCAGTTGGTTCGTTGATAATTCTGCTTACCTTTAGGCCAGCAATCTTACCTGCGTCCTTTGTAGCTTGTCTCTGTGAATCAGAGAAGTAAGCCGGTACGGTAATAACAGCTTCTTCTACTTTTTCGCCTAAATAAGTTTCTGCATCAGTTTTTAACTTCTGCAAAATGAAAGCCGAAATCTCCTGAGGGCTGTACTCTTTGTCGTTCATAGTCACACGTACAGAACCGTCAGATGCTTTTGAGTGCTTATAGGGCATCTTTTTTAGATCGTCTTGCGTTTCTTTGTCGTCATACTTTCTGCCGATAAATCTTTTAACTGAAAAAATTGTATTTTCAGCGTTTGTGACTGCTTGTCTTTTGGCAAGTTGGCCAACCAGGCGGTCACCTTTTTTGTTTTCAGCAACTACAGAAGGACAGGTTCGTCCACCTTCAGCAGTTGTTATCATCTTGGCCTCGCCGCCTTCCATTACGGCTACGGCTGAGTTTGTTGTTCCTAAGTCAATTCCTATAATCTTTCCCATTTTTTCTCCTAGTAATAATTTTATTTGTTATTTAGTGAGGTCGGATTGTGGATTATGGAGACCCGACTTGTGAGAGGAAGCTCTGCGGAGGGGGTACAGGGCTTCCCATAACAAGCCAGATCTTTCCGACCTCTATTATAATGTAAAGTATACTTTACATTTTGTCAAGTACTTGTTGCATTTACGATGACCCCGAATCGAATTTATTCTGGTGCGTGGGGCAAGAGCTATATACTATATTAATCAAAATATCGGTACAAAAAGCGGAAAGGCGCTAGGGAGATTCCCAGCGCCACGAAAAAATGGTCGGGGCGATCGGATTCGAACCGATCTTTCGTCGGAAGAGACGAGTGCCCTGTTGTTTTGTCTGCAAAAAGCGACATCAAACCAGTGGCCTGCCGGTTGAATTTAAGCAATCAAAACATGTTAACCCTGAGCAACCCCGTTATTGGTGGCTACTTTACCAACAATTACTATATTAGTCAATGCTTTCTCTGGCGCTTCAATCATTAATCAGAACGAGTCAGGTATCATCATATTTGATAAATTGATAGTTATTTGCTAGATTGTAGTTACTAGAAATCTTGTGAAGGTTCTATTTTTATTTATTTTTTTAAGGAGTCTTATGAAGAAGGAGAAGAGTATTTATTATTTCGGTGGTAAAAAAGCCGAGGGTAATGGTGAGATGAAAGATCTCTTGGGAGGCAAGGGAGCTAATTTGGCGGAGATGGTAAATATTGGAGTGCCAGTTCCTCCAGGTTTTACAATTTCGACCAAGGTTTGCAATTATTTTTCAGACAACAAAGGCAAGATGCCGGCAGGGTTTAAAGGGGAGTATCTGAAGGCTATTTCAAAGATGGAGCGTGAAGTAGGTAAAAAGTTCGGAAATGAAAAAGACCCTCTTTTAGTTTCAGTTCGGTCTGGTGCCAAATTCTCAATGCCAGGGATGATGGACACAGTACTAAATTTAGGCTTAAACGAAACAACAGTTGAAGCGTTGGCTAAAGAATCCGGCAATCGTCGTTTCGCTCTAGATTCATACCGCCGATTTATCCAGATGTTTTCAAGCGTTGTTTTAGAGATTGAAAAAGAGCTGTTCGATGAGATTCTTGATTATATCAAAAAAGAGGTGGGCGTAAAGTTAGATACAGAGCTTGGAGAAGATGATTTAGAGCTAATAATAAAAAAGTTTAAAGTTTTGGTTAAAAAACAGATCGGAAAAGATTTCCCAGATGATCCGATGACACAGCTTGCTCTTTCTCGTGACGCGGTTTTTAGAAGCTGGAACAATCCAAGGGCTTTTACATATCGTCGAATGAACAAAATTGCTGACGATTTAGGCACAGCTGTCAACGTACAAGCCATGGTTTTCGGAAACATGGGCAATGACTCAGCAACGGGGGTTGGATTCACCAGAAATCCCTCCACAGGAAAAAAAGAGTTTTACGGTGAATATCTTACCAACGCGCAGGGAGAAGATGTTGTGGCTGGGACAAGAACACCAAAACCGATTATTGAACTTAAAGGCGAGATGCCGAGAGTGTTCTCCGAGCTGAAGTCTATTACTGATGATCTTGAAAAACATTATGCCGATATCCAGGATTTTGAATTTACGGTTGAGAAGGGCAAGCTATATATGCTTCAAACCAGAACAGGAAAAAGAACGGCTCATGCAGCTATAAAAATCGCCGTTGATATGGTCAGAGAAAAGATGATTTCAAAAGAGGAAGCGATAATGCGTGTTGAGCCGGAAAGTCTGGATCAGTTGCTCCACCCGGTGTTCGATGCCAAAGTGAGCTATGAAGCTGCGGCCAAAGGTTTGCCCGCTTCTCCAGGTGCAGCTGTTGGCAAAGTAGTTTTCTCTTCTGATGATGCTGTAGAAAAATCAGAAAAAGACAAAGTGATTTTGGTTCGTACGGAAACTTGCCCCGACGATATCCACGGTATGGAGGTTGCTATAGGTATTTTGACTGCAAGAGGTGGTATGACCTCTCACGCCGCTGTCGTAGCTCGTGGAATGGGTAAGTGTTGCGTTGCGGGTTGTGAAGATGTCAAGGTTGACGAGAAAGGAAAGAAATTGACCATTGGCAAAAAGGTTATCAAAGAGGGCGACTACATTTCGATAAATGGCTCAACTGGTGAAGTAATCTTAGGTCAAGTTCCAACAATCGAACCAACACTATCCGGAGACTTCGCAACTTTAATGGGTTGGGTCAATAAGGTAAGAAAACTCGATGTTCGAGCAAATGCCGACATTCCTCGTGATGCAAAAGTTGCCCGTGGGTTTGGAGCGCAGGGGATCGGACTTTGCCGAACAGAACACATGTTCTTCGAGGCAGAGCGTCTTCCTCTGATGCAGAAGATGATTTTAGCTGATACAGAAGAGGACAGAGTAAAAGCACTGGACAAGTTGCTACCATTTCAGAAAAATGATTTCAAAGGTCTTTATAAAGAAATGAAAGGTTTTGCCGTTACTGTGAGACTTCTCGATCCACCGCTTCATGAGTTTCTGCCTAAAACCAAAGAAGATGCAAAAGAGCTTTCTAAGAAGATAGGAATCGAAGCAAAAGTTATCTGGCAAAAAAGTGAAGATCTACACGAGCTTAATCCGATGCTAGGACATCGCGGATGCCGGTTGGGGATAACTTATCCGGAAATTACGCAGATGCAGACCAAAGCGATTATATCTGCAGCCTGTGAATTAGCTAAGAAAAAAATCAAAGTTGTGCCGGAAATTATGGTGCCTCTGGTAGGTGGTGTAGCTGAATTTGCAGACCAAAAAGCAATTATCGACGCAACAGCAGAAGAGACAATGAAATTGTATAAGACAAAGGTCAAATACTTGGTTGGCACTATGATTGAAGTGCCTAGGGCTGCTTTGAATGCTGATGAGATTGCCGAGACTGCGGAATTTTTCTCTTTTGGTACCAACGATTTAACTCAGATGGCCATGGGTTTCTCCAGAGATGACGCAGGCAAATTTATCAAAGCATATGTAGATAAGAAGATTTTTGCCTCTGATCCGTTCCAAACGCTTGACCAAGAAGGTGTCGGTCAGTTGGTTGAGATGGGCATTGAAAAAGGTCGGAGCACCAAGCGGGATTTGAAGATTGGCATTTGCGGAGAACATGGTGGTGATCCAGATTCAGTCAAATTTTTCCACAGAGCAGGGATGGACTACGTTTCATGCTCACCATTTCGTATACCTATTGCTAGCCTTGCCTCTGCGCAAGCAGTGATTGAAGAGAAGGAAACAAAATAATACGTTATGTTATAGCATCGAGATAAAAAAATCGTCCCGAGGCAACTTGGGACGATTTTTATTTTGCCACTTTTACTTTGGCGGGACGGAGCACGAGATTATCGTATTCGTAGCCCGCCAGCACTTCTTCGACAATAGTTCCCGATTTTTTATCGGATTCAATTTCGGCTAGCGCTTCGTGAAGCTCTGGGTTGAATTGTGTGTTTACAGTCTTTACCTTAGTAAGTCCAGATTGGTTGAGTATCTCTTCAAACTGTTTTTCGATCTGTTGGATACCTGCTGTCCAATTGTTATCTTCTAGCTCTTTTGGCAGGTGTTTTGTTGCTAACTGAAAATTGTCCAATATCGGAAGTAGTTCATAAATAAGGTCTGAGTTTGCAGATTTGATTAGCTTTACTCGCTCTTCCTGTGATTGTTTTTTGTGATTTTCAAAATCGGCCTGGGTTCTTTGCCAACCAGAAGTTAGTTCAGCGATCTTGCACTCAAGTTTCTTTATCTCTTTGTTTTGAATATTCTTTTTCATATTTGTTTAAAATTACAAAATGTAACGACTTCTTTACATATTTATCTTATCAAGTATGCATAATAATACATAATCCCCCAAAAATCAACCTCTTTTCTGCCAAAATCAAACCCTCCCAATAATAATGCCTAACCCCCTGTGTAAGCAGACTAGTCTGCTTACACAGGGTAAATATGGTATAATAATATAAATGATGATTTAAGGGGGGTTTTGCTATGCGTGCAGTTTCGAACATGAAAAATAAAGAGCTAATCAGGGACCAATTCAACGTCTTTTGCAATCTTGTCTTTGGAATAAAAGACAAAAAGGAGCTGGAGGTGTTTTTTGATAATTTCTTAACTGAAAGCGAACTGGCCTATCTCTCGCAAAGATTGAATGTTATGAGAATGTTGTCCAAGAATTTTAGTTACTTTGATATTTATCAGAAGATCAAGGTTCCCAAAGGGACGATTAGCAAGTCAAGAATTGCGCTTGAGGGCGATGAAAAGTTTGCTAAGACAGTATCAGACTATAAATATAAAGAGGTAAAAATAGCCGACAAGAAGGATTTTGTGAGCAAGAAAGAATCGTTTATAAAAGCTAATTATCCGGGAGCTATAAAAATCGACTGACTAGTCACCCTTGGGTAAGCAGACTAGTCTGCTTACCCAAGGGTTGAAACTAAATTATAGGAATTGTTGAGAGGGGGGGGGTGATGAGCGATGAGCATAGGAAAATTTATCCGTTTCGGGTGTTTACGATTGTTTGTGTTGGGTTTTTGGTGGGGATTGTCATGAGCTCATATTTGAACTTTAATTTTCAAAAATCGTGGCAGATTTTTTCTCTTGTAACATTGGCGCTGCTTTTTGCAGCTTTTTTTAATTTTATCTATAAAAATAAAATACTGACGATAGTAAATTGGGTTCTGATATTCATATTGATGGGGGTTGGGTATTATTCGTATTTCGATCAGAGATCGAAGGTGGCTCTGCCCTATGATCAAGATATTGAAGTTACCGGAAAGATTGTTAAAAAAGTAGAGAGGGACTATGAAAAACAGAGAGTCACTCTGCAAATAATCGGCTCCAACGCAGCGGAAAATATTGAAGGCATAAATATCTTAGTCAACGCTCCTCACTATCCGGAATATAGATATGGCGACGTCATCAAATTTAACGGAATTATAGTTGAACCAGGTGAGTTCGATGGGTTTGATTACGGTATATACTTGCGTAGATATATGACTTTTGGAGTGGTTTACCGCCCAGAGAAAATTGAGAAGATGGGGGAAGATAGCTCCATCATTTCCCGATCAATTAAGTCCCTCTATTCTGTCTCTCTGGCTTTTGAAAAATCACTCAACTCATCATTTGTTGAGCCCCAAGCATCACTATCTTCAGGATTGATTTTAGGAGTTAAACGAAACATGCCAGATAATTTTTTAGAGGCACTAAATATTACCGGTCTTACCCACATTATCGCTCTCTCTGGCTACAACGTGACTATAATAGTAGTAGCTATATCGGTTCTACTCCTGCCTGTAATGGGTAGGAAAAAGGTGTTTTGGTTGAGTTTGCTTTTGGTAATAGGTTTTGTGATCTTAACTGGAGCGGCCTCTTCGGTAGTCAGGGCGGCAATTTTTTCGATGCTAATCATATTTGCTCGTACTATTGGTAGGAGAGGGGACCAGGTTAACATTATGCTTTTAGCCGCACTTGTAATGGTAATAGTAAATCCTTATGTGTTGCGCGACGACCTCGGTTTTCAATTATCGTTTTTAGCCTTCTCGGGATTAATCTTTGTCTCCCCTATTTTGGAAAAAATATTTTTACACAAAAAAATCTCCAAAACTCCGGATTGGATACTTCTTCCACTGCGCGAAACTCTATCTGCCCAAATAGCTGTTACACCGATCATTTTAATCGCTTTTGGACGAATTAGCCTGATTGCGCCCCTGTCGAACTTACTTATTCTGTGGATAATTCCGCTAGCCATGCTTCTGGTGTTTGTGGTTGGCTTGTCGGGAATAATTCTTCCGGTGCTGGGCAAAGCTCTCGCCTATTTTGCCTGGCCCGTTTTGACATACGTCATTGTTGTCACCAAAGGGCTTGCAAAGATTCCTCTTTCATCGATAGCTTCCGAGAGTAATTTATTTATTGTTGGCATATTGTTGTATATTGTTTTAGTATCAGCAATTTTAATTTTAAAGAAAAAATTTAAAGTAATTTATTAGATGAAAGCAACTACAAAAATTGTTTTATCGGCACTGGTTTTGTTCGCGGTGTTTGTATGGACATCATTAGCAAAAAGTCCAGCAAGCGACGGAGTTAATCTTTATTATTTTGATATTGGCCAGGGGGACGCGGCACTAATTCAAAAAGATAATTATCAGATATTGATAGATGGCGGACCAGACGATACAATTCTCGCAAAATTGGGAGAGGTGATGCCGATGACTGATAGAAATATCGAACTAGTGATTTTGTCGCATCCTCATGCCGATCACTTGGTGGGGATCAACCAAATATTGGAGAGGTACGATGTCGGCAAGATATATTCCAGCGGTGTTTTGCATACTAGCAATGAATATTTGGAATTTTTAGAGACGGTTCAAAATGATGAGATTGAATTGGTCATACCAAGTGTCGGGTTTGAACTTGTACCTTTTGAAAACTCACAATTACAATTTCTCTGGCCTGGGGATAAATATGTCGGTGAAAGCATGAAGAATTTAAATAATTCTTCAGAGGTTGTGAGATTTTGTTACTATGATCAGTGCTCACTGTTTACGGGTGATTTAGAAACCGATGGACAAGCTGAGATGTTGGCGCTTTTAGAGCAGAAAGAGATAAACATCGAATCAAAATATATCAAAATCGCTCATCACGGCTCAAGTAACGGTACAAATCAGGAGCTATTGAATAGCGTAAAACCGGAAGTGGCGGTTGTCTCTGTGGGGGAGGATAATCAATTTGGTCACCCACACAGCAGAATAATTGATTTGTTGTTGGAGAATAATGCTGAGATTAGAAGAACGGACAGAGATGGGGATATTATAATTGCTTTTTAAAAAATGTCAGCTGCTGTCCCGAGGGGACAGCAGCCGGTAGTTGGCGTTGAAAGAGGCCGTTAGTGTAACCACATCCGGGCGCCGGGAGGTTGTACCCTGGTGTCGGCGAACCATGTCCTGGCCATTTGTCTGTCTGTGGGCTCAGAAGCCACCTCGTCAATACCCAGTTTGTCGAGTATATATCTAAGGTAACTGGGGCTCCGAGCAAAGGCAATTTGTTGAGCGTTTTGCCACGTATCTCCAACAGGGGAACCGACATCAAGCTCCATGATTTCGAACTCGGTCATCATTGTGACGAAGTAAGCATTAAGCTCGCCTCTTGTAATCTCGGCGTTTCTTGGGGTTATCCGCATGATTGCCTCCGTGTGAGGTTGTAATGCACGCAAAAATATTGTAACATTTCGAGGACGTAGATAATAGTTATTATGCGAGACCGATAAATAAATATCATGTCTGGACACAGTAAGTGGTCAAAAATTAAAAGAAAAAAAGGTGCAGAAGACCAGAGTCGTGGAAAGATCTTTTCAAAGCTTTCCAAGGTTATCTCTGTGGCTGCAAGAGCTGGAACGGATCCGGGTGCGAATCCCTCTCTTCGAGTTGCAATAGAGAATGCAAAGTCTGCCTCGATGCCAAAGGAAAATATAGAACGTGCAATATCGAAAGGTTCCGGGGGCGCTGAGGGGGCAAATTATGAAGAGATAACCTATGAGGCTTTTGGACCGGGTGGATCAGCGCTGTTGATTGAGTGTTTGACCGATAATAAAAATAGGGCTTTAACGGAGGTAAAAACAGTTTTAAATAAATTGGGTGGGTCTTTGGTCTCAGCCGGAAGCGTTTCATATCAATTTTCAAAAAAGGGTGAAATTGTAATATCAAAAGGTAAAAACGATAAAAGTGATGACCAGATTGAAGAGGCAATTATCGAATCCGGGGCAGACGATTTTGAGCTAGAAGGCGAAGAATATGTTCTGACGACTGGCTACAAAGATTTACACGCTGTTTCGGAAAATATAAAAAAACTAGGTCTAACAATAGAATCGGCGGAGCTGGTTTATGTTTCCTTAAATATGGTTGACCTGGATGAAGCTGAAAAATCTAAGGCTCTGAGTCTGTTGGAAACTCTCGAAGACCTGGATGACGTGAATAAACTGCACTCAAATATTAATTTCTAATTTTAAGCAATAAAAAAAAGTTTGTGCGATGCGGGTGCTAAGCCTGCATTTTTTGTGATATATTTTATCTATGGCAAAAGAAAAAAAAGTGAATAAGATTTTAGGAATAGACCCAGGTACAGGAATTATGGGTTGGGGTTTGATTTTATCGAATGGACACGACATAAAACCTTTGAAGTATGGGTGTATTCGGACTGAAGCCAACACTCCTCAACCGGAGCGATTGGGCCACATATTCAACTCTCTTTGTGATATAATTAAAAAAGAGAAACCAGACCAATTCGCTATCGAAGATTTGTTCTTTTTTAAAAATCAAAAAACCATTATCTCGGTCGCACAAGCTCGTGGAGTAGCTATAGTATGCGCTGTAAACGCTGGATTGCCAGTTTCTGGGTACACTCCACTTCAGGTGAAGCAAGCTCTGACCGGTTATGGTCGGGCCGATAAGGCTCAGATGCAGGAGATGGTAAGGACAGCGTGTAAGATGAAAGAGTGCCCGAAACCGGACGATGCAGCAGATGCTTTGGCAGTAGCTATTTGTCATGGGCAGTCGAGTAAATATAAAGAGATGTAAACGGAGGAATGTGCCTGAACTTCGACAAAATATAATAACAGGTGATTGGGTGGTTATAGCACCTGAGCGGGCAAAACGTCCCAATGATTTTGTATTTCCAGAATCCGTTAAGGTGACCAAGAAAGGAGAGTGTCCTTTCTGTGTTGGGTCAGATGGTTATAAGAAAAACGAAAAAGTGCGTAAAGCTAAAACGAAAAATTTTTATGTTATTGAAAATAAATTTCCAGCCTTCGTGGAGGATGAAACTAAAGCTGAAATCAGAAGTTTTTATCCAGAAAAAGGATTTTATAGAGCTAGGCCTGCTGTGGGAGACCACGAAGTTATTGTATACAACGATCACGATAGCTCTTTAGTGGATATGCCAAAAAAAGACTTAGGAGAGATGTTCGAAGTATTGCAAGATAGATATTTGGCTATTAAGAAAGAAAAAGGTGTGATTTCTATTATGCCGATATATAATCATGGGGCAACTGCAGGGGCTTCAATAAGTCATCCACATGCACAGATTTTTGGAACAGACATATTGGCCAATATGGTGGGCAGAGAGATGGATGGGGCAGAGAGATATTTTGGGATTAATGGTATATGCGTATTTTGTGATATGGTAAAACATGAGTTGAAAGAAAAAGTGCGGGTTGTGTATGAAAACAAATCTTTTGTAGCTTTTACGTTTTTTGCATCTAGGCTTCCTATGGAGACATGGGTTTTACCGAAAGCGCACGAGAGTCAATTTGAAAATACATCAAAAACCAAGTTAAACGAATTGGCTGATGCGGTGAACGAAGTTGTAGTTAGCATGAACAAAAATATACCGAACATACCTCTTAACTTTTGGATTCATTCTTTGCCTACAACTTCAGAAGATTCCGCTTCATATCATTGGCATTTAGAAATAGCCCCAAGAGCTGCAAATTATGGAGGCTATGAGTTAGGGTCAGATGTGGTAATTGACATAATGTCACCTGAAAAAGCAGCAGAATACCTTAGAAAGCCCGATAAGAATCAAAACTAATATAGTAAATTGGGAGTAATCATGATGAAGAACCCGACTAATGAAGATTGGACAAAATTTTATCCGGATGCAATTTTAGGCGAAAAAGAGTTTAGAAGACATGACACGGATTTCAGAGATTTTTTTAATACAATTTATAGATATGTCCCAAGCGATTCAAGCTTGTTGGAGATAGGCACTGGTCCAGGTAAATTGTTGACTGTTGCTTCGCTGGTAAATAAATATGATATTATTGCAACAGACGTAAACAAGGACTTACTAAAAGCGGCAGAAATGAATGTGAATAAGTTTGGTAATCCAGATAAAGTAGAGTTTAGAATCCTCGATACATTTAAGTTGCTTGAAGATGATTATTTGAAAGATAAGAAATTCGGTGCCATTATTCATCATGGTCTGGTTGAGCATTTTGAAGATATGGACGATGTAAAAAAAATGATAAACATTCAATCCCAAAGGGCTGATTATGTAATATTTGGATTGCCGTATTTTTCTAAGAAAAACCGTGGTTATTGGGATTCTGGTGATCATAAAGTGTATAGGAACAAGTGGCTTTATGATCAATGGGAGGAATATTTGGTCCGAACATTCAATCCCGAAGAAGTGTTTTATTTTGACAGTAAGGCAGATAATATTATGTGTGTTGTTAAGGGAGACAGAAGCTAATCTTATGAAAAGCGAAAATAAAAATTTTACCGCAATAATACCAGCTTATAATGAAGCGAATAGATTTGGTCATGTAGTTTCGGAGTTATTAAAAATCAATGAACTCGATGAGCTTATATTAGTTGATGATGGAAGCTCAGATGATACAAAAAAAAAGGCTAAAAAGTTTTCTGAAGATAAAAGATTTATTTATATCAAACACCAAAAAAACAAAGGGAAAGGCGAAGCTTTAAAAACCGGTATTGAAAATGCGACTAGTGATATAATTTTATTTTTGGATGCTGATTTGATGAACATCAGTAAGAACAAAATAAAAAAAATAGTTGACCCAGTATTAAATGACGAAGTAGATGTTTCTAGGGGATCGTTTAAACTAGCCAGAGGAAGAGTGACGGAAATTGCGGTTAAGCCGATGATGAAGATTCTTTTCCCTGATATGTATTTTGATCAACCAATATCTGGTCAAGTTTGTGCGCCGAAAAAGTTTTTGCAGACTGTGGATCTCGAGGAGAAATGGGGCGTAGACATTGGCATCCTTTTAGATGCAATTGATGCCGGGCTTAGAATAAAAGAGGTGGATATCGGCGAGCTTGAGCACAAAGCGAGGCCCATGGCGGAAAAGGCCGAAATGGCGGAGCAGGTGCTGGAGACAATGATAAAGAAAGCCGGATTAATTCACACAAAATACAAATTAGTAGTTTTTACTTTGGATGATACTTTGCTTAAAAAAGAAGCGTTACCATATCTTTTTAATGAACTTGGAATTAAAGAGAAGATTCGTGGCCCCGAGGAACTTCACAAGAAGTCAAAACTATCTTTTAAAAGATTTATAAATGCAACCTCTGCCGAATTTAAGGGGATAGATGTAGGAGACATTGCTAGTTCTTTGAAGGATGTGCCTTTAACCGAGTATGCCAAAGAGGTGATAAACTCGCTTAAAAAAAGAAGGGTAAAAGTTGCGATAATATCATCAAACTTTTGTCCGATTGTAAAAACTATTGCAGAGGAGTTGGGAGTGGATTTTTATGATTGTATTGAACTGGAAAAAAAAGCAGGTAAAATAACTGGTAGAATCACTAACGTTTCCAGAAAAAAATGGAACCAAAAAAATCTTGAAGATGCCTTGAAAAAAAGTTTCGATAGAATGCTGGAACATTTTGATGTATCAAGTGAAGAAACAATGATGATTGCTAGAAGCGACAAGGCCATACCATTACTTAAAAAAGCTGGAATGGGCATAGCTTATGATCCTGACTTAGCCAAGACGAAGAAGGCTGCAGACAAAACGATTGGTGTGTTAGCTGAAATACTAGCATTAATCGAATAGGGAAATAATGAAAATAGTTGTTGTTCGTCATGGTAAGTCGAAGCATAATTTAGGAGATGAATCCAAGCACATTTTTGCCGGGAACAGTATTGATGATGAGTTAGCGGAAGAAGGAGTTAGTAATGCAAGACAACTGGCTAAGAAAATTAATGAGCTAGGTGGCTACGACAATATTTTTTGTAGTAATCTGAAAAGATCAGTTGAAACTGCAGAAATTATTAACAAAGAATTGCAAAAAAACATTGAGCTAACAAAGATTTTTGAGCTTCGAGAAATAGATATTGGTGATTTTGCAAGCCACACTGAAGAAGAGGTCAAAAGGTTTTTTCCGGAAGCTGCCAAAGCATTTTATGATGGAGATATCGAAAAATGGGATTTTCCAAATGGAGAGAACTACTCCGACGTTAAGCTGAGGATTGAAACAGGCTTAGAAATTATAAAAGACAAATCAAGTGATTCGAATCAGGTTCTTTTTTGTGGTCACGGCATGTTAAACAGGATAGTTTTTTATTTGTTTAATAATCGTGTGAAAAATCTGTGGCAAAAAAGAAATTATCCTCATGATAAAATTGTTATGATTAGTATATAGTCAAGCGCGCGGAATGGATTCGTCAGAAAACCAAATATTTCTATAGTACTTATTGTTAATAAAGATATCAACGGTTTTTTTATTAGCATTGTCTCGCACGTATTTTTCGCTTACTGAAAAAATCGAATGTTTTTTTCTAATTATTTTTAGCCATTTATGTCTCTCGTGGATATTAACATTGGTCATCTGTCCAGAGTGTATAGTGTATCTCGCCAATGCTTTATTCTGAAAGCAGAATTTCAGCCCCATCTCTTGAGCTCTTAGCCACAAGTCGTAATCAGTCCCAATTTTGATATTTTCGTCATATCCTCCAAGCCTCGTGAAGGTCTTTTTTGTGTACCCCGATGATCCTGCGTGGTTAATATAATTAATATGTCTCAGTAATTCTTTTTTGTAGGGTTGAAAAAATCTTCTTTCTGACTTTTGTTTTTCTTCGTAATAATGAGTAAGCGTAGCGTAGAATATATCAGCGTTTGTTCTATTAATTTCATCAACTGTGACTTCCGCGCGATTTTTTTCATTTGGATCATCGGCATCAGTAGGAAGAATGATGTCACCAGACGATTTTGAAGTGGCATAATTCCTAGTTGCGGCCTCTCCTGTAATTCCTTTGGGATTGTTAAGTATTGTGAAATTATTTTTATCTCTTGCAATATGTTTAATAATATCTACTGTTGAATCAGTAGAGTGATCGTTTGATATAACAATCTCGACATTGTCATATGATTGAGCGAGCAATGAATCGATAGTTTTTTTAATAAATTTTTCACCGTTTTTAACTGGAACTACGAAGGACACTTTTTTCATATATTTCCTTGATTATGAGATTTTTGATAATATGTTATTACTACATAATAATTATATCAAAAAAGGATTAGTCATGCTTAAAAAATTCGTGAGTTTTATTGTTGCTACAAAAAATAGGGAAAAATACATTCCAGATTTAATTGATTCTTTTATAAGTCAGAACGATGAAAGATGGGAAGCGATAATAGTTAATGACCATGGAAGCGACAAGACAAAGAAGATAATTGAGAGGTACGGCGACGATCGGCTTAGATACTATGAATTGTTAGACGATCATGGACATGGTGCCAGTTGCGCACGAAACTTTGGTGCTGTTATGTCAGAATGTGATATTTTGGCGATAATGGATGACGACGATATATGCTATCCTGATAGGGTTTCAATTACAATCGAGGCATTCAATAATAATCCGAAACTCGATGTTTTTTATGGATCAATTGATATTTGGGAAGAAGAGCTTGGGACAATAAGAGATAGAAAAACTCCGATTGCCCCTGCAACGTTGAAAAGGATGAAAAAAGAATATTTCATTCCTCATCCTACGGTAGCGCTAAGAAAGCAAGTGTTATTAGATAACCCCTATAATCAATTTTTTAGATATGCGGAAGATTATGATTTGATGTCTCGATTAATGTCGAAGGGATATAATTTTTCTTACACAAATAAGAAATTGATCAAATATCGGATTGCAGGACAAAATATATCTATCGGTAAAGATAGAGAAAAGATTGTTGATCAGTATTGCGAGATAGTTAAGATGTCACGAGGCTGGAAAGAGCGGAATTCGAGTGTTATTGAAGGACTGCAACAGTAAAAGCGCAAGTATTGATAACTATATATTAATGTTTTTTTAACTATGCTCGACAAAACACAAGCAATTGAAAAGATAAACAACATATGCAAATTTAATAACTATTCTCTTGACGAAGATGTTGAGTTATTTTTCAGGAAAAGAACTAAAAAACTATTTACTTCCGCATTAGTTGAATTTGGGACCAAAGTATCTATTTTTCGTTTTGCTTTTGGGGCTTTAATCAAATCTGTGCAAAGAGAAGTATTTCTCTATAAAAATAGGCCAGACCCAATAAAAAACATATTGCCGGAATTAATCACATGCGAAATTGATGAAAATTATGCTTGGTTAGTTTATAAATATATCACAGGCGAGCCGCTGGGCAATGTTTACCAGTTTAAAAATGATACAGATTTTGGTTTGTTGCTTGATGCTTTGGAGAAGATATGCAAATCAAGCGTGGAGAACGACACTATTGAGGAAGCATTTGATACAATGACTGAAGAGGGCTGGATAAAGCTCTTAAACTTGATAGCTGGTAAGTCGTCTGCTTTGGCGAGCAACGGCAAGATTGCCTCAATCGTAAAGTATCTAGAAAATTGCAAAAAACCGAATTCAAAATACTATGCTCATGGTGATATGCACCCAGGCAATATAATTTTGAATGAAGGCAAGATCAAAATAATTGATTGGGAGAGCTCGCACGTTTCTTGTTACGGATTTGATTTATCCTTTTTGTATATTCGAAGCTATAATGACGAAACACGGAAGAGAATTATTAATCTGGTTGAAGGTCAAAAAGAAGAAGATGCGTATGCGTTTTACTATGCGCTTAACGTAAATTTGTTGAGAGATTATTTTGAATGGCAGTTGATAAAAGAGAATATAAATGAGCTTATGAACAAAAGGGACATTATCAACAACGCATCAGTGCCGGATATAATGGATGATTTATACAAACAGATCGTTAGTAACTTCAGCAAGCTAAAAGAAATGGAGAAATAATGCATATTGCAATGTTTACCCCCGGCTACCATTCGGTAACAAGGGATACCGTAAAGGCTACAGAATATTTTATTTATAAATTATCGGAAGAGCTAAAAACAAAAGGACATGAAGTCACAATATTTTCAGAGGCAAAGTCTGACGACAGTTTTAATATCGTGTCTCCGAAATATGATATCGATATTAACAATCAAGTGCTTAACTCGGGGCAATTCGGCCAGTATCTTGTAGCAAATATGTGTGATTTTATAGACTATTGTAACCAGAACAATGTTGACATATTGCATGATCACACAACGACGTTTTCCTGCGCAATCGCTAGATATTCAAAAGCACCAGTAGTGACGACGCTTCATGGTATTCGAGAAAACAACATTCTTTCGGAGTATTATCAAAAAAATAAATTTATGCATTACATCGCTCCCAGTGAATATGTAAAAAAAATGTCTCCAGATTTTAATTTTAGTGCCGTTATTCCTCACGGATTAGATGTCAGTAAGTATGAATTCAATAACAATCCCAGCGATGAGTTTTTGCATATAGGCAGAATAATAGCCGAAAAAGGACAAATGGATGCTATCGAAGCTGCCGATATATCGGGAGAGAAGCTACGATTGGGGGGGTACTTGCCTGAGTATATGAAAGATGACTCTTATTACAAAGAGGTGATTGAGACGGCTTCCAAAAGCCCTAACGTGAATTTTATCGGAAAAGTAGAGAGGAATGATGTGCCGGAAGAGATGGCCAGGGCAAAGGCTCTTTTAATGCCGATAAAGTACGATGAGGCATTTGGCCTTGTAATGATCGAGGCTATGGCTTCTGGAACGCCTGTGATAGCGTATAACACTGCATCCGCTCCGGAGATTATAGAAGATGGTGTTACGGGATACTTAGTTGAGCCAGACAACCCGAAATCAATGGCCGAAGCTATGAATAAAATTGATCAGATAGACAGAAAAAAATGTCGTGAACATGTAGAGGATAACTTTTCATTAAATAAAATGGTAAATAACTATATTGATGTTTACAAAAATATCTCGAAAAAAGAAGCATCTGTGGATAAAATACATAAAAAATGCAGGTGAGTCTTTTGAAGCGTTGTTGAAAGTTAAGTAGTATTTGAAGGGAAACAATGAGCAAGGCAAGTGTGTTAATAATTGGTGTGGGCAACAGGGGCAGAGCATATGCCCAATATTCAAAATATCATCCAGATCGGATAAGAATTGTTGCTGTCGCAGAACCAGACAAAATAAAAAGAGAAAAGTTTGCGAAAAGTTTTGGTATTGCTAAGGACAAATGTTTTCATGATTGGCGAGAAGCATTGAAAATTGATAAATTAGCGGACGCTGTGATTATTTCTACTATGGATGGCGACCATTATGAGCCCTTTATGCTGTCAGTTAAAAAAGATTATCATATCTTGGTTGAAAAGCCCTTATCTTCGAACGAAAAAGAGTGCGTTGAAATGGTTGAAGTTGCGCAAAAATCAAAAAAGATTATCGCGACTTGCCATGTTTTGCGATATACTCCATATTTTAAAAAATTGAAACAAATTATTGACCAAGGTGATATTGGAAACATTATCAATATTCAAGCGATAGAACCTATTGGTCACAAGCACTTTGCTCATAGTTACGTAAGAGGAAACTGGAGGAAAGAATCAACATCTGGTCCAATAATTTTAACAAAATCTTGTCACGATTTGGACATATTTTATTGGTTGATTGGTAGCCGTCCAAAACATGTGTCTTCGTTCGGTTCATTGAAGTATTTCAGGAAAGAAAATTCCCCTAAGGGTAGTACTGAATATTGTCTTGACGGATGTGAAATTGAAAAAAGCTGTCCTTTTTCGGCAAGAAAAATCTATCTGAATAAATTCAACAAAGACTGGCCCACTTCTACTATTACTAACAATCTGACCAGGTCAGGAATACTAAAAAAAATTAAAAGTAGTCAATTTGGTCGATGTGTGTATCAATGCGACAATGATGTTTGCGATCATCAGGTAGTAAATGTAGAGTTTCAAAAAGAAGAAAAAGTAAGTTTTGTGTTGTCAGCTTTTACCCACGGAAATAAAAAAGATATAAACGGCAAGCGTCAGATTAGGATAATGGGCACAAAGGGAGAGATTATGGGGGATTTTAGATTTCTGAATATTTACTCTTTTTTCAATGATAAAACAAAAAGAGTTGATACAAAAAATAATAGTCTTGACGGTAAATCGCGACATGGTGGTGGAGATTACGGATTAATGCATGATTTTTCAGAGAGCCTTATAAATAATAATAAGTCACTAATGACACCATTGACTGAGTCAATAATTAGTCACAAGATGGCTTTTGCAGCAGAGGAGAGTAGGAAAAATAAAAAAATTATAAGTATGTAATATATGACAAAATCACAACAAAATTCAATTAACATTGTAAAAAAACTAGGGCGCAGAGGAGGGGATGTTATCCCGGCTGGGCCAAAAGAGACAGATGCTTTTGGCAGGCGATTAAAGCTTGAGTCTCAGGGGGTTGATGGTGATGAAAAACTGAAACCGGAAGTTTTAGAACTAATAAAAAAACTAAAGGACAATGTTGATGACATTGAGACCATACTGTTTGGCGAGATCATGTGGTATGACATCAGATCTAGCGTTTGGCAAGAAAATCCTGATCTTTCGGCTTTGATAGCTATGGCTTATGCTTCGGTTCTGATTGAGAGAAGTGGCGAAAAAACAGGACACACAATCAACGTTGCGGTTGATTGTTATCCTAAGCATTTTGAATCCATGTCTTACCTTGTCGACACCATAATTCGTACTGGCATCTGTGATGATGGTGGCGGAGTAGTATATTGGGGTGTGCAGAACGGTGGAGCGATAAGAAATGTCTCCCAATTTCAAAATGCAATAACTGAAAAAGGTGGCAACTGGATTTACGGAACCATGAGCCATAGAGCAGAAGATTATTTCGGTGCTAAAATGGGAATGATGGGTAAAGTTTTTTGTGGTCCAGACTTGAGAGAAGACTTATATGGCAAATTGACCAACTCTGAGTTTCCAGAGCTGGTTGAAATTGATAACGCAGATGACTATGTCATCAATGTGGGAGATTCTACTCCAAACAATATAGATATTACTGAAGACTTAATTCGTGCCAGAACCGGCACGAATGTTTCACGAAAAGAATTTCTGAAAGGAATGAATTTGGGGATGAATATGTGTGGAAGCCCTGTCGGCAAAAACTTGCTTGATATCCTGAGAGCTTTCGGGGCAGACGTAGAGGTTGAAAACGAAGAGTTAAACGAAAACTATTCTACTGACAATATTGTTGATCCAAACGAACATGATTCAGAGCCGATGAAAGCTATGGCGGAGATGGCAAAAAAAACAAAAAAAACGTATTTGGCTGTAGATCCTGATGGAGACCGCGGCACCATGCTGGCATTGAACTCAAAAGGTGTACCAATTGCTCTTACCGGCACAGAAATTTTGCTTTTAGGGATGGAGAATTTGGCCACCTATAACCCCGACAATCTTCCCAACGATATCGTTTATGATATGCGTACGGGCGTAAGTGTGAGTTTGTTTTCAAAGGCCTTGAAAGAGAAGGGCTATGAATCAAACATCATTGCTGCCGAACCTGGATATCCGTTTTTTATGGAGGCGATGGGTGACAACAAGAACGCTGTTGTAGCCGTAGAGAACACCTGTCACAGTTTTTTAGCCCCACTTACAAACCCCATATGGGGTGCAAAAAAATATTATGCTGGGATTCAGGGAGGCGATGATGCGGCCATCTACCTAGTTTACTTGTTAGCTCTTTCCAATCTTTCTTGGGATGGAAGAAACCCAGCTGAGCAGCTGGAGCATATTCGAGAAGAGTATGATTTGCCCGAAACTATTATCGCTGAATACAAGCCATCGGTTGATAGAAAGGATGCTTTACGTAAATATGATATAGCGAAAACTATGGGGGAGATTGCCATAAGCGAGATAGAACCGTGTGGCAAATATGTAATAGATACCATGAACAGCGGAGCCAGGATATCTACCATAGAGAACGACGCCACAGTCTTGGTTAGATACTCCAACACGGGACCATCTTTTACTTCTTCTGGAGAGGCTATTGACTCGGAGAAGGGTGAATTTATGTTCAAATTTGGTGGGGCGTTGATGAGAAAAGCGATAGAGGTAGTAAAAAAAGAAAAAGGTGATTTTAAGTTCGATTGGGGAAATTATAAGAAGTATGGTGATATTTCATCAGAAGAAGCCAATGATTTTATAATTAATGCCTGTAAATGATTGCATATTTGCGAGGAAAAGTTAAGCGTTTCAAGTGGGGTTTCTTGATTTTAGATGTTGGTGGGGTTGGCTATAAGGTCAACATCGATCCTCAGTTGAAGATTGATAACGATATTGTAGATACGCAAAAAACTTTGGAGCTTTTTATTCACCAACATATTCGTGAAGATATAAACGATCTCTATGGTTTTTTGGAATTTCAAGACTTGGAAACTTTCAGCAGATTAATTTCAGTAAATGGTGTTGGACCAAAAGCTGGGATGGCGATAATGGCTTCTGGCAACTCTAAAAACATCTACGATGCTATTGAAAATGAAGATATGGCGTTTTTCCGCTCGATTACAGGCATAGGTAAAAAGGTTGCAGCTAAGATAATTTTGGATTTAAAGTCAAAAATTACTGACGAAGGTGCGGGTAAGATTGTGGGTGGATCAGATTCAAACGATGTTGTCGAAGCTCTGCTTTCACTCGGTTATAAAAAACCGGATATCAATAAAATAATTCACAAATTTCCGAGCAAGCTTAAGTCAGATCAGGAAAAAATCAAATGGGCGCTTGGGCAGTTGTCTAAATAACTTTGTTAAATTTTAAAAATTACGGTGAACGTTTGATGCTTAAACAATTATATTTAATATTCTTTATTCTTTATTCTTAATTCATAATTCAGTTTTTAATGTGCTATAATCAAAGTGAACTAGCTGTGAGTTTAATATTTTTAATATTAAAAAAATGGATGAAGAAAACGAAATAATTAGTGATGATCTGCTTGATCCCGAAGAAAAAAAGGATGATTTTTTGGTCTCTTTACGCCCGAAAGATTTTAAGAGTTATATCGGTCAAGACAAGATTAGAAATAATCTAACGATCTGTATTGAAGCGGCAAAAAAGCGGAATGAGCCTGTAGAGCATCTGATACTATACGGACCTCCCGGTCTTGGAAAAACTACACTAGCTCATATCGTTTCGAGCGAGATGGGGTCAAACATTAGAATTACTTCGGGGCCAGCCATAGAACGAGCTGGTGATTTGGCATCGATACTTACTAACTTAGCTGATGGTGACGTACTTTTTATTGATGAAATTCATAGATTAAATAGAAATATTGAAGAGGTGCTATATCCTGCCATGGAGGATTATGCAATTGATCTGATTTTGGGCAAGGGGCCTTCTGCTAAAACGATGAGAATAGATCTGCCTAAATTTACGCTTGTAGGAGCAACGACCAAAATGGGAGCGTTATCTTCACCCTTGCGAGATAGGTTTGGCGTTCATTTGAAACTCGACTTTTACTCAGAGAAGGAGCTTGCAGAAATTGTAAAACGGGCCGCTAAAATGTTGAAAGTTAAGATTGACAAAGGAGGCTTAGAAGAGATAGCAAAGCGTGCTAGAAAAACCCCTCGTATTGCTAATAGGTTGCTGAAACGAGTTAGGGATTTTGCGGAGGTTAAACACGAAGGTACTATCACTAAGCCTATTGCAAAAGAAGCCCTAAAGAATCTTGAAATTGATGAGCTTGGTCTAGACAAAGGAGATAGGGAATACTTGGATACAATTATTAGCAAGTTCAGGGGTGGTCCGGTCGGTTTAGACACTATAGCTGCTGCAACGAGCGAAGATAAAGACACGATAGAAGATGTGATTGAGCCGTATTTGCTTCAGCTCGGTTTTATTGAGCGTACAAGCAAGGGTCGCATGGTTACACCAAAAGCTATAAGCCACATAAATTATCCAACGCAGAAAAATAAATTATTATAGATGTATGAACAAGGGGAGCAGTCAAAAATTGAATAGCCCCGACGCTTCCAAAACAGAGAAGGTCGGAGTCTCGACCGAAAGCGTCGGAAAGAAAAAAATATTAGTGCATATTTGTTGCTCATCCTGTTTTAGCTATGTTTCAAAAAGGCTCAGAGAAGATGGTTTAGAAGTTGTTGGATATTTTTACAATCCCGAAGTTCACGGGAAAGGTGAATACGACAAAAGATTGAAAGATGTAAGGGATTTTTGTAACGAAAAAAAGATAGAACTAATTGTGCCGAAGTACGATGTTCAGGAGTTTTTTGCACCGATTATGCCTTTTATGGACAAAACATCAATAAAATATATATCTGATAAAAAAAGGTGGAAGAGAAAACGTTGTCAGATCTGTATTTTGAATCTTCTGGAAAAAACTGCTGAAACTGCTAGAGATCAAAAAGTAAATTATTTTACCTCTACTATGTTAACCAGTCCATACAAAGATCATGACGAAATATGGAATCAAGGGCTTGTGCTGGAACAACTTTTCAAAATAAGTTTCTACTATCGCGATTTTCGAAAAGGTTACTGGGCTGGAAGAAACTATGGTCGTAGTCACAAGATGGTAATTCCAAGTTACTGCGGATGTGTTTATTCGGCCGAAGAGGGCATCTTGGAGTAGTGAAATAAAAAATGATAAGTGGTATAATTTTATAAATTAGTAATAGTAGATTATGGTATATATATTATTTGCATACATAGTTTTTCTGGTAGGTTTTGTTGTATATAGTGCAATAGGAATATATCACCTATGGAGATTCGGCTACGTTGGCGATTTAACCAAGCCTGCAATTGTTATTTATTCAATACTGGTTCTGTTAATAATAATTATCTCTATAATACTAATTTCGTTTCAGCAATGGCCTACAGATTTCAATATTTAACATTATGTAAAAGATTATGCCTGTAGTTGGAAGATACTTTCCAAGTCAAAGATCAAAAGAAAAAGTCTATCTCTTGCTTCGTAGACACTGGTTTACATATGCAATATTTCTGTTGATTACGGTTCTAATGGCTGTTCCGCTTGTGGTTGCTCTTGTCTATTGGTTTATTAATCCAGAGATATTTGAGGGAGTGACTACAAATTTTTTAATTATTGGTATATCTGCCTACTCCCTCGTTATTATCGGGGTGCTTTTGTATGGATTTATAGATTACTATCTGGATGTTTACATCGTTACAAATCAGCGAATAGTTGATATTAAACAGAATGGATTTTTTCGTCGAGAAATATCTGAGCTTCATTTGCATCAAGTCCAAGATGTAAAAGCAAGAGTAAAGGGTGCTTTTCCTACACTTATGCACTATGGTGACATACATATTCAGACCGCAGGAGAAAA
>CAYRRY010000008.1:0-28958 GCA_964426805.1 uncultured Candidatus Saccharibacteria bacterium
TTATGAATTGGCAAGTTAAATTAGAGAAAAAGATAAAGGAGTATTTGAAAGGCTACACTGCTTGTCATGATTTTTATCATTTGGATCGAGTACGGGGCAATGCAATGAAAATAGCCAAAAAGGTGGAGTGCGACAAGGAAGTTCTAGAAGCGGCGGCACTTTTACATGATTCTGGTTATAAAAACCACGAAGATGATGACAAGAATCATTATAAATATAGTATGAAAATTGCAAAAAAGTGGTTGCCGGAAGTTGGGTTTCCAAAAGAAAAGATTAATGGTGTCTTAGAAGCTATTCGTTTACATGATAATTATTGCTGGGAAGAAAATGGCGAAAAAAGTAATAGTACTGAAGTAAAAATAATTCAAGATTCAGATCGAATTGATGCTTTGGGAGCCATAGGAATAGTAAGAATGGCTTATTATTTCGGCGAAAGAGGTTACCCAATTTATAATGATAAACCAATGCCTGATACTAAAGCGGTATGGATAAACCATAGTTTACTGAATCAGACCGAGAGAGAATCGATGAAAAAATGGGAAAACATGAATTTTGAAATATCTAAAAAGATATCCAAAGATAAAAATGAATTTTTGAAATTATTTCATAAACAACTTAAAAAGGAATTATTAGAGCACCATGGAGGTGATGATGCCTGAATTAGAAAAAACCGACAAGGAAATATTTGAGATAATCGAAGCGGAAAAGAAACGTCAGGTTGAGGGTTTAGAGATGATCGCTTCGGAAAACTATACTTCGGCAGCAGTTTTGGAGGCTTCTGGCTCAGTATTAACCAATAAATATGCAGAAGGCTACTCCGGCCACCGATATTACGGAGGATGCGAAGAGATTGATAAGGCTGAAACCTTGGCCATAAATCGTTTGAAGAAATTGTTCGGATGCAAATATGCAAATGTTCAACCTCATTGTGGCTCTAGCGCCAACATGGCGGCGTACCACGCAACTATAAAGCCGGGGGATAAAATTCTCGGTCAAAGCTTGGATGCTGGAGGTCACTTGACTCATGGGTCTAAAGTTTCTTTTTCTGGACAGCTTTACGAATCACATTCTTATGGATTGAATGCGAGTACTGGTCAGCTTGATTATGAAGAGATAATGGCGATAGCCAAAAAAGTAAAACCGAAAGCGATCATGTCTGGTTTTTCTGCTTATCCTCGGGCAATAGATTTTAAAAAATTTAAAAAAATTGCTGATGAAGTTGGAGCGGTTTTGATAGCTGACATTGCTCATATAGCTGGGCTTGTGGCGGTCGGAGAGCACGAAAGCCCGATTGGCGTGGCCGATATAGTAACTTCCACAACTCACAAGACTTTACGTGGGCCAAGAAGCGGGATAATAATGACCAATGATAAAGATATGGCTAAGAAAATAAACAAAGCAGTTTTTCCTGCACTTCAGGGTGGTCCGCTCGAACACATTATCGCTGCTAAGGCTGTAGCTTTTAACGAAGCGTTGAAACCGGAGTTCAAAAAGTATATACGAGATGTTGTTGACAATATGCAGACATTTGCAAAGACGCTTATGAGCTTCGATTTCGAGCTTGTAACTGGTGGCACAGAAAATCACTTAATACTGGTAGATCTTCGAAGTAAAGATGTAGCTGGAATAGATTTTGAAACTGCGCTTGGAAAAGCAGGGATTACCGTAAACAAAAATGCGATTCCAGATGATCCAAAGCCGCCAAAAGTTACTTCGGGTATACGAGTTGGAACTGCAGCGCTTACAACTCGTGGTATGGGAGCTTTGGAGATGCAGAGAATCGCCGAGATGTTTAACATAGTGGCTGAGAATATGGAAGATGACGACAAGTTGGCTGAAATCAAAAAAGAAGTATTTGAGATGACTCGTAAATTCGAAGTACCGGGAATCAACTAGGTCTTAGGAACCAGGCATTAGCTTATTAGGTTAGCTGGAGGAGTATGAAAAATAAATTGATCTGTTTGGTGGGGATGTGCGGAGCTGGGAAGTCTGAAGTGGCTGAACATTTGAAATCAAAAAAAGAGTTTGGCTTTGTGCGTTTTGGCCAGATTACTCTTGATAAAGTGTGCGAAATGGGCAAGGAGCCGACGGAAGCGCTAGAGCGAGAAATTCGTGAAAAGATGAGAGAAGACTACGGCATGGCGGCTTTTGCTAAGCTTAACATACTAAAATTTGATAAATTACTTTTAAAAGGTGATGTGATTGGTGACGGGCTGTATTCTTGGGAAGAATACATTGTATTGAAAGAAAAATATAGTGATCAGCTTGTAGTAATTGCGACCTATGCACCACCGAAGATGCGCTACAAAAGGCTCGAAGGCAGATCGGAACGTCATGGGGAAGATGACGATAAAAGATATAGAAGTTTTTCAAAAGCAGAAGCCGAAAGTCGCGATAAATCTGAGATAGAGAATTTGCACAAGGCGGGGCCGATAGCGATGGCGGCTTTCACAGTAAAAAATACCACAACTTTGGATGATCTTAAGAGACAAGTAGATGATATATTTAAGGAGATATATGGCTAAGAAAAAAAAGGAAGTTACTCAGCTGGATATCATATCCACAAAACACGATCACTTAACAAAAAGTTCAAAGAGAAAAGAAACTAGACCGGATACTGATACCTATTTTATGAAAATTGCTCTATTGGTTTCTGAGAGGGCCACATGTAAGCGACATAGTGTTGGTGCGATTTTGGTTCGAGATAGAATGATATTATCTACTGGTTATAATGGTGCAGCAAAAGGCGCAAAAGATTGTTTAGAGCTGGGGTGCTTGCGAGATGAATTGAATATAAAGAGTGGTACGCAGCACGAGATATGTCGTGCGATTCACGCTGAGCAGAATGCAATTATTCAAGCCGCAAGTAACGGTATAAATATAAAAGGTGCATCCATGTATTGTACTCACTCGCCGTGCATTATTTGTGCAAAAATGATTGTTAACGCTGGCATAAAAGAGGTTTTTGTTTTTGAACAATATTCAGACAGTTCGTTTAACGAATTATTTGATGAAGTCGGAGTTAAGGTTAAATATCTTCCGAAGCCGAAGATGGCTATCAACTTTTATGAATAAGTTGACTTTTATAGCGATTCTGATATTATTGGGTTAACGAAACTCATCTCAATGACACGGACTCACCAACCGTGGAGAGATGACGCAAGCCAAAGCGAATTGGCAAATTAAGATCCAATCGAGATGGAACCGCCCCACAAAAAAAGGGCTCTCGAGTAGCGGGTCTTTTTTATTTAAATAACTTATTTTTATGGAGATGTTATGTCAGAAGAAAAAAACGTAGATCACAAAAAATTAGGAAGAGAGCTGGGGCTTTATTCATTTTCGAGAAAAGTACCTGGTGTTGCTTATTGGTGGCCAAAAGGCAATCAGCTTTTCAATACTATTGTAGGTGACTTAAAAGAAAGCCTAGAAGAGATGGGTTATCAGGATATTAAAACTCCGATGATTATTAGCGTCGATGTTCTGAAAAAGAGTGGGCACTACGATAATTATTTTGAAAAACTGTTTTTTACTGGTAATCAGGAAGATTTGAAAAAAGAAGCTAAGTGGTGCTTGAAGCCGATGAACTGCCCTGGCTCGATAATGATTTATAACGAAGATATAAGATCCTATAAGGACTTGCCAATAAAATTCTCAGAAGTCGGAACAGTTTACAGGTATGAGCAAGCTGGCGAAGTAAATGGGCTTCTAAGGACCCGTGCACTTACCATAGATGATGCTCATATTTACTGCACAGAGGATCAGATTAAAAATGAAATAGTGACACTTATCGATTTTATTAAAAAAACTTACGAGAAGTATGGTTTTAAGGATTTGAAAGTAGAGCTTTCAACTCGACCTGAAAAATCTATAGGAACGGATGAACAGTGGAAAAAAGCTGAAAGCGGATTGTTGAACGCTTTGGAATCCGAAAAAGTTGATTTCGCAGAAAACAAAGGAGACGGTGCCTTCTATGGACCAAAAATAGATTTCCATGTCAAGGATGCACTTCTGAGAAGTTGGCAGCTTGGAACAATTCAGCTTGACTTTTCGATGGCTGAGAGATTGGAAGCAAAATATATCGACAAAGATGGCAAAGAGAAAACCCCTGTGATGATTCACCGAGCCATACTAGGTTCAGTAGAGCGATTCATCGCGATTTTAGTAGAGAGCTCTGGCGGAGCATTCCCAACTTGGCTGGCACCAGTCCAAGCAAAAGTTTTGCCGATATCTGACAAACATCTTGAATATGCGAAAGATGTTGTAAAGAAATTGAAAGATGATGGGGTTCGAATAGAGATAGACGAGCGAACAGAATCAATTGGCAAAAAGATACGTGAAGCCGAGATGCAAAAAATCCCATATATGCTGGTTGTAGGCGACAAAGAAGTAGCAGCAAATGAAGTTGCTGTTCGAAAATATGGTGAAGGTGATATGGGCACAAAACCGCTATCTGATCTTAAGATAGTATAGTTTTTTGTAAAATGCAGAAAGAAGAAGGAAGAAAAAACAAAATTTGAACTAATTGTTTGAAATATCGTTTAGAATTTTCCAGCGTCGTTGTTTTTCGCTCCACGGAATTGGGTCTCCTAGTTCGTAAGCTTTGGTCCCGGCGCGTGGTGAATACTTATTTATGAATGCGTATTTATAATTGACTTTTTTCATAACCTCTACGGTTTCCTGAAAGTCTTTTTCATTTTCTCCTGGAAATCCGACAATAAAATCGGTTGAGATGATTATGTCCGTTTTGTATCGTTTGGATATTTTTTTGATACTGTCAATAATTTTCAAGTATTTCGATTTTGTATACGATCTGTTCATTGCTTTTAGAATCTTGTTGCTTCCGGATTGGAGTGGAAGATGAATCTCTTTCTTTATTTTGGGCAGAGTCGCTACGGCCTCAATGGTATCAATACTCATATCTTTCGGATGACTTGAAACAAAGGAGATTATAAAATCACCGTCAAGTTCATTTAGTTTTTCTAACAATATGGTAAAATCTTTTTTACTGTCATTCCCGAGTAGTCGGGAATTTACTATTAGTGGACTCCCAATTGAGTTGGGGCTGACTTTAGTCGAGGTTATTTTGTATGAATTTACATTTTGCCCCAAAAGCATAATCTCGTGATGCCCTTTTTTGATCAGAGCCAAAACATCATTTACAATTTCGGTTAAGGGACGCGACTTTTCACGTCCGCGAGTATATGGAACGGCACAGTATGAACAGAAGTTGTTGCAACCGTTTATAATCGGAACGTATCCGATGTCGGGCGTATCTTTCGATAGCTTGGAAATACTTTTTAAGTTCTTACCGATTGTTTTTAACAATGTTTTATCATCGCCAGCTTTTATGATCTCAATTCCTTTATTTTTAAATACCTTTTTATCAGATTCGAGTACACATCCAGTAACTACTATTTTTTTATCATCGGATAGTTTTTTCCAATCGTTGATTTTGCCCAAGATTCTATGAATTGCAGTTTGTCGGACAGCGCAAGCGAGGATAACTATAATATCGGCATCTTCTGGAGAAGATTCTTCTAAATTCAGAGCATCAAAAATGTGATGGATTCTTGCTCCATCCCATTCGTTAAATTGGCAACCGGTTATATGTATATAATATTTCATAATTCATCCACTATAATGTATGATTATAGCAGATAATTGAACTAAAAACTAAAAAAATAAATGGAGGATTAATAAGATGCCATGGATAGATAAAAAATTGTGTACTGGTTGTGGTGTATGTGTTGAGAATTGTCCCGTAGGAGCAATTTCCCTAGAGAATGGTGTGGCAGTAATAAATATGGCTGATTGTATTCATTGTGGAATCTGTCACGATGGGTGTCCTAAGGGCGCGGTAAGACATGACAGCGAAAAAATACCAGATGAAGTAAAGGCGAACGTAACAAAAACAAAAGAGTTTATGCACACTTGTGCTGAGCATTTTGGTGATGTGAAAGAAGAGCAAAAATGCCTTAATAGGATGATAAAGCATTTCAATAAAGAAAAAATTGTTATCGAAAAAACATTGGAAAAACTACAAATGCTTGAGAAGGAATAATCGTTATTCTTTCGATTAACGAAGATGATATTTTATTAAATCTTTTTCGAAAAAGAATTTGATCTGTAGTACAATAATCAATTATTTTTATAATGAAAATATTAACTTTATTGACATGAAATAATCAGAAGGAATAGGAGTGCCCGATACGGAGTTAGCCCTTATGTTATCAGGTTACATTAACAATGCTTACGAAAAAGTGGTTATGGAAAAACAACTTTAGATAATTTTTATGAAGAAAGAGGAAGATAAAAAAATAAAACTTAAGAAGGAACAAAAGGTTAAGCTGATTTCGGAGATTAGTGCTTTTTTTGTTGATAATCGCGGGGAAGAGATAGGGGATTTACAGGCGGAGATGCTGGCTGACTTCCTAATAGATAAGGTTGGGATTGAAATATACAACAAAGGTTTGTATGATGCAAAGGCTTGGTTCGATAAGTATTGGCAAGACGGCGAAGCCGACTTTTATTCATTAGAAAAATAATATGGAAATAATACCGATAAAAACTAGGACGGTGCAACCACCCAAAGATGACATCTATGATCTCTTTGACGATTTAGAATTGAGGGAAAAAGATGTTCTTTTAATAACTTCTAAAATATTGGCCATATATCAGGGCCGAACAGTGCCGATGTCTGAGATAAAAGACAAAGACGATTTAATAAAAAAAGAAGCTGATCTTTTTATCCCTCGAGAAGAAGTTCCCGGAGAACATGTAATTTTGACTGTTAAGAACAATACGCTTATCCCATCTGCTGGCATAGATGAAAGCAATTCGGATGGACACTATGTTCTTTGGCCAGAGAAACCAGAAGAGGAAGCGAAAAAGATATGCGAATATTTAAAAGAGAAGAATAAGATTAAGGAGCTTGGTGTAATTATCACAGACAGCCACACTACTCCGATGCGGTGGGGAGTGATGGGAATATCGACTGGGTTTTTTGGAATAAAACCTCTCAAGGATTATCGAGGTGCAAAAGATATTTTTGGAAGAGAGATAAAAATGACTCAGAGCAATATTGTTGATTCTTTGGCGGTAATAGGAGTTTTGGCTATGGGCGAAGGGGATGAAAAAAAACCGATGGTCATAGTCCGCGACGCTGATAATGTAGAATTCACTGACAAGGAAATGTACGAAGAGACACTAATCCCAACAGAAGAGGATATTTATTATCCACTCTTGAGAAAGTTTATGGATAAAAAGAATTAATATTTAAGGAACAGATGGTCAAATGTGATATTCCGAAAGGACAAGTAAATAGAAAGGTAGCGAGATTAAACGCTTTGGTCACTTTAGCATTGTCAATTATCTATATTCTCACTTTTCAAGTGTGGATAATATATGTAATAACAGCAGATTTTTTGATCAAGGGGTTTATTGCTCCAAAGTTCAGCCCAATCTCCAAAATTAATGTTCTAATTCTTAAGGTATTAAAAATAAAGCCCGATCCCATATTTGCTCCACCCAAAATATTTGCATCAAAAATTGGTTTTGTTTTTTCACTAACAATTGGTATTTTGCATATACTCGATTATTCGACTGCTGCAGTTGTGGTGGTGTCGGTATTGGCCTTCTTCGCATTTTTGGAATCTGCGTTTGAAATATGTGTTGGTTGCTGGATGCATTCGTATTGGCTAAAGATGTGTGGCAAGTGCGAGCGATAGGTCTAAGGATGATCTTCTTGCTCATGACCGATTGAGTTGGTTCTAAACATAAAAATACTATATTGCTAAACGGCTCAGGGGGGGGTGAGCCGTTTAGGCTTACAACTAAAAAATGCCCACTAGGGCATTTTTTAGTATAGAAATTTTTCAAATAAATATTATTTGTCTTTTTTTGGTTTTTTCTCTTCTCTTGCACCCTCTTTCTTTCCCCCCTTTGCTTCATCGCTTTTGCCACTTTTTTCTTTGTTCTCACCTTCTTCGCCTTCAGCAGAATCTTCGCCTTCTTCACCTTCTTCGTCATCTTTCCCTTTTTCCTCAACTTCGATGGCCTCGATGTCTTCAACAACTTCTTCTTCGAGTGCGTCTAGCTCTTCTTCGCTACGCGGTGGTTGTATCATAGCTACTAGCTCTTCTGGATCTTCTAGAATCTCTATGCCAGAAGGGGCTTTGATATCAGCTACTTTTATGTTTTGGTCGAATTCAATTAATCCTGAAATCTCGATCTTTATGTGGTCGACAAGATCGGTAGGCAAACACTCAACAGAAACTTCGGACTTGCTGGTGATGAAGCTTCCTTCCTGTTCGACTACAAGTATTGATTCGCCAGTAAATTCTAGAGGAATATCTGTTTTTATTTTCTGCTTCATGTCTACTTTGTAGAAATCGACATGAACAATATCGTTTGTCACCGGGTCTACTTGAACATCCTGAATCAATACTTTTTCTTGGTCCTTTTCATCAATATTTAAATCAACAATGTTTGATCCCCCAGCTTCTTTGTGAAGTCTCGCGAACATTACTTTGTCAACTTGTAGATTTTTATTATCAAAATCTTTGCCGTAAATTATTGCAGGGACAAATCCTTCTTCACGAATTTTGTTTAGATCGGAGGTTCTGGTTTTGGCTTGAAAGTTATAATCAGTCATCTTTTCCTTTTTTACTGGTCAAATATCTTTTAAAATTTCCTTTAAACCCTTTTAAAAATCTGTGAGTATCGATTACGTCGTTTGAATTTATCAGATCAATCTCTCTCGAAGTAATTTTATTTTTCTGATTGATAAAAACGGTAGCGATTAACGGCATATGGTCATGGCAGTTTAGCTCCAAAAAACAAACTTCATCCAAAATTCCTCTTATTTTTATCTCAGAAAAAAGGTACTGTTTCCCACACTGGGGACAGCGCACATTTTTCCAAACAGTCCGAAGTAGTTTTGATATCTCTGTTTGATTCATATAACGTAAATTATTATATCTGAGTTTTAGCCTCAAGTCAAGAATAGAATACGGCTAAAGTTTTTGCTCTAGTCGACTGATTTCGTCACGAAGTTCTGCTGCGCGTTCAAATTCCAGGTTTTTTGCTGCTTCTAACATGACTTTGTTCAAGTTTTTTATGGTACTTTGTTTTTCCTGTTTGCTCAAGCGCCCGAAGGTCTTATCTATAGTTCGTAGCTTTTTCGCATCTTTTATCTCTTTTGGCTTTACGGTTTTTGAAATACTTTTTGGAGTTATATTGTGTTTCTTATTATAATTAGCTTGTTTTTTTCGTCTTCTATTGGTTTCTCTAATTGCAAATTTCATCGACTTGGTAATGTTGTCGGCGTACATAATAACTCGGCCCTCTTTGTGTCTTGCGGCACGGCCTGTGGTTTGAACTAGCGAAGTTTCCGAGCGGAGAAAACCTTCTTTGTCTGCGTCTAGAATCGCTACAAGCGAAACTTCTGGAAGGTCTAGCCCCTCGCGAAGAAGATTTATGCCTACCAATACGTCGAATTCACCGAGACGCAGGGAGTGTAATATTTCCGACCTCTCCAGTGTATCTACGTCGGAGTGGAGGTAGGCAACTTTTATTTTTCTATCTTTCATAAAGTCAGTTAACTCCTCGGCCATCTTTTTTGTAAGCGTTGTTACTAGAACTCGCTGTTTTTTAGCAACCGTAGTCATAATCTCTAAAATCAGGTTCTCGACCTGTCCTGAGGATTCTCGTACTTCAATCTTCGGATCAAGCAGTCCTGTCGGTCGGATGAGCTGTTCAGCCAAGCCCCCCTTCTTGCTGATTTTTAGCTCATAATCGGCGGGAGTGGCTGATGTAAATATAACTTTGTTTATCTTTTTATAAAATTCCTCGTATTTAAGTGGGCGGTTGTCTGCGGCAGAGGGGAGGCGAAAACCATAGTCAATCAATTTTTCTTTCCTAGCTTTATCGCCGGCGTGCATACCTCGAATTTGTGGAACCGTCATGTGTGACTCGTCTATTACCATCAGAAAATCTTTTGGGAAATAATCAATTAGCACAGATGGTGGATCTCCAGCTTTTCGTTTGTCAAAGTAGCGAGAATAGTTTTCTATCCCACTACAATAGCCGGTGGTTTCTATCATCTCCAGATCAAGCTCAGTTCTCTCTCTCAAACGCTGATGCTCGACCAATTTATTGTTAGATTTTAAATACTTCAACCTTTTCTCTAAGTCGGTCCTTATCTCCTTGGAAGCTCCTTTGTGTAGTTCTTCTGGTACTACAAAGTGACGAGCGGGAAAAACTTCGAACTCTTGATACCTCTTCATCACTTTGCCATCTATCCAATTTAGCTCTGAGATATTTTCAATAACATTGCCAAAAAACTCAACTTTGAAAACCGACTGACCGTAAGCTGGAAATATCTCCAAGACATCTCCCTTTAAGCGATAGCTTCCTCTTTTTAGCTCAACATTATTTCGTTGGTATTGTTGATCGGAAAGTTTTTTTAAAAAATCGTCTCTTTTGACTTCATTGCCAACTTTGAAAACAAAATTTAAGGATTTATAAAACTCGGGCGAGCCGATGCCGTATATGCAGGAAACAGAGGCGACGATGATTACATCCTTCCGTGTTAGAAGGGCGTGGGTGGCGGCGTGACGGAGTCGGTCTATTTCGTCGTTGATTGAGGAGTCTTTCTCTATATAGGTGTCTGTGGACGGTATGTAGGCCTCTGGTTGATAATAATCGTAGTAGGAGACAAAGTAGTGAACTGCGTTGTTTGGAAAAAACTCTCGAAATTCGTCAGCCAATTGTGCGGCTAGTGTTTTGTTGTGAGCTATAACAAGTGTTGGTTTTTGTACATCGTTTATAATGTTGGCAACTGAAAAAGTTTTTCCACTGCCGGTGACACCAAGTAGGGTTTGGTGTTTCATCCCAGCCTTAAGATTCGCAGTCAATTTCTTAATCGCTTTGGGTTGATCGCCAGTTGGTTTAAATTTTGATTTTAATTCGAATTTGTTCATCTAGAATAATTTTTTCTCCATTCATCTATTTTTTTATGATCACCGGATAGTAGTTCTTCTGGAACCTTCCAATCACTATATTCAATCGGTCTGGTATATACAGGATAATCTAGATCATTATCATTTCCCGGCATATGGGATTCGGATTCAACAGATTCTTTTTTTATTGTTCCAGGTATCATGCGGGTTATGGCATCAACCAAAACCATGGCTGGGATCTCTCCACCGGTCAATACATAATCTCCTATTGAAATATTCTCGTCAACTAGCTGTTCGTGGATTCTCTGGTCAAAACCTTCGTAGTGACCGCAAACAAGTATCAGGTTATCGTATTTTGAAAGCTCTATAGCTTTTTTTTGTGTAAATTTTTCTCCCTTTGGGGTCAAAAGAATTGTTCTAGTCGTTTTATTTTTCGGTATATTGTCCTTAACCTTGGATATCGCTCTGTCCATAACGTCAACTTTCAAAACCATACCTGGGCCTCCGCCACATGGCGTATCGTCCACGGTTTTGTGCTTGTCGACTGCAGAATCACGCAGCTGGTGTGTTTGGATTTCAATAAGTTTATCTTTTTTTGCACGCGAAATAATGCTCTCCTCAAAAGGGCTTTTGAACATTTCTGGAAATAATGTGATGATTTCAAATTTCATAAAAATATAACTAATGATTAATAACTAATAACGAATAACTATAACCTAATAATACATTAACTAATTAACTCTAAAAAACAAAAAATCGCCAAAGAGTTAAAAAGTTGTGGCGACTTTTTGTGTAATATTTTGTTGTCAGCGTCGGCTATACGTCCAAAACGTCGTTTGGAACATCTTTCATAATCTCTTCTTCTGGTGCCTCTTCCTCAACTTCGTCCTCTTTTACTTCTTCAACTGCTTCTGCGGGAACTTCTTCTTTTGCTTCTTCCTTTCTTGGTGGTCTTTCTGAACCTTCTGGTTCAACAATCTTTAGGTTGATTCTGGATTGGTTCTTTGCGCCCATCACTCGCAGTAGTGTTCGGATAGCTTTTGCAGTTCTTCCCTCTTTTCCGATTATTTTACCCATGTCCTCCGGGTTAACTTCCAAAGAGATTAGAACTCCCATTTCATCGACAGTTCTTACGGTCTTAACTTCATCTGGATTCTCTACAATTACTTTTACCACATCTTCTACGAATTGCTGATCTTTCTCCATAATTTCCTTCCTGGGTTTATGCCCATAAAGTATTATTTATCTTTCTTCTTGTCTTTAGTAGGTTTGTCGTCTTCTTTTTTCTTCTCTTCTGATTTTTCAGCTTTTGGTTCTGGTTTATCGGTCTTCTTCTCCTTTTTCTTCTCTTCTGCCTTCTTTTCTTCTACTGGAGCAGCTTTTACCTCTGTCTTATCTTCCTCTTTTTCTTCTACTGGAACTTCAGCTTCCTTTGTAGGAGCTTCTGTCTTTGCCTCAGGTTTGTCTTCTCCCTCTTTTTCCGCCTTCAGTTCTTTTTTCTTTTTGGCCTTGGCGTACTTGATATTTACTCTCTCTTCTTTCTTTAGTATTCCCAAATCAGCCATCAGGTTTCGTACGGTGTCGGAAGGCTGTGCTCCCTGTTCCATCCAAAAAGAAGCCCGCTCGGCATCAATTTTGAGCTCTTTCGGCTTTAGGATTGGATTATAGTGTCCTATAACTTCTATAAATTTTCTTTTTACTGCTCGTCTTTTTTCGGCTACGACCACGCGGTAAGCGGGACTGTTCTTCTTGCCAACACGAGATAATCTGATAACAACCATTGCAATGAATTAATGTAATTTCATAAGATATACTAGCAATTTATTCTTTGAAAGTCAACTCTTTACCTCTACCGTTCAAGTATTCGGCGTAGGTCATTTCATTTTTACCCTCAGGCTGAACCCGGTCAATAACAAGTTTTTCTTCACGGTCTTTATGGGTTGAGAGGATTTTTATGCGTTTTTTGCCTGCAAAGGTAAACACTCCTGGCCAAGGATTCAAAGCCCGGACTTTTCTATCTACTTCAATTTCTAGAGTAGTATCTCCGACTTCTCCATCCGATTTTATAAACATCTTGGTGAAAGTCGCTTTTTCGTGATTCTGCTTCTTGGGTGTAATCTCGCCGGCGATATAATAGGGAATTGAGTTTACTAGCAAACTGGCACCAGTCTTTGCCAGGAATTCTTTCAATATCGGATAAGCCTCAGTTTTTTTAAGTTTAATTTCAGTTTGAGCGATTATATCTCCGCTATCAACTCCCTGATCTATTTTGATAATTGAGACACCTGTCTTTTTGTCTCCGCCCAGGATTGTAGATTGAATAGGGGAAGGGCCTCTGTATTTGGGCAGAAGCGACGGGTGGATATTTAAGACCCCAAATTCGGGAATTGAGAATACTTTTTCAGGAATTATCAGTCCGAAATCAACTACTATGCCGAGTTCTGCTTTTGTTTTTTTGATCTCATCTATTATTTTGTCGTTTTTCAGGCTTTTAACAATCTTGTAGTCTAGCTTGAGTTTCTTGGCTTTTTCAATTATTTTGTTGCTGTCCTCTTTTTTGCCACGAGTCAAAGCAGTTTGTTTGGTGGTGTAAACTTTTTCAATTATGTATTGAGGATCTTTGTTCAAAAGCTCCAAGGTATCTAGACCAAATTCTCCGCCTCCGAAGAAGACAACCTTCATTTCTCGCAGGTGGTCAATCAAGAGGGTTGAGTTTAGGTGATCGGACTCATGTTGCAACACCTTTGCATATAGTTCTCCAGCCTCTATTTCTATATCTTCTCCATATCTGTCCTTACCTTTTATGGTTATTTTATTTGGTCGCTCAACTACCAGTTCCATGCCGGGGAAAGAAAGACAGCCCTCAACCATCTTTGAACAAGTTTTTGATTTTTCTATTATTTCTGGATTGCAGATTACAGTTAGCGGAAATCCGTCTTTTTTATCTTCCTTTGTGCCTTCGAATTCGCACACTAGAATTTTTTTTGATCTGCCCACCTGAGGAGCAGCTAGGCCTATGCCTTTGTTGGTTCGCATGGTTTCGATCATATTGTCGATAAAGTCTTGTAGTTCCATATCAAAATTATCTACCTTGTCGGTAGCTTCGCGCAAAATTGGGTCTTTGTCTTTGAAAATATGTAATTCCATTATGCGTTTATAATAGCACTTTTAGCTTTATTTTAAAAGCCCATTATGGTATATTCCAAATACCGATTCACCACTCCGTCGTGAAGGGAAGAGAGAACAATGACGCTAGGCGGTAGGATTAGGCGGGACAGAAGGGCGGCTGAATACTACCTTGCGCTTCTAGCCACGAAAGAAGACACGGAAGCCGAGAGCGAGGATCATCCCACTTTGAGGCTTGGTCCGCCTTCGGTGAGGTATTGCGAAAGGTGCGGCAGGATTTCCCCGACCAACGTCATTGTCCAGTGCCCTAATTGTGGTTTGAGAGGCTATTCAGTAAGGAGGTGCGGTCGTTGCGACAACGTTTTCTCTGGATACTTGGAAGCGTGTCCTAACTGCAAGAATCCTGTGGTCGGATAAAGCAATTAAGCGAAGCGAAGTTGCCCTGATTGCGGGATGAAGATTGATTTCGAGAGCACCGGATCTTGTCTCGAATGTGATCGTTATCTCTGGGCTTGATGAAGGCTAGATCAGTGAAGAAGCACGTAGAGAGGCCCAGGGCTGACGGTTCGGGTTCATCAAAGAAGCGTGAGGGGAGGATGCAAGGATGCAGCATCTCAAAAACGGGGGAGTGTGTTGTCCCAACGTCGACGGGAATTCGTGTAGCATTGCATGCTCACAATACAGTTGGGTGGAAGGCGTGGGATGGTTTTGCCAAGCGTATCAAGTCCGTTTGGGGCAATGGACGCAGTTTGTTCCCAGGGTTTGCTCCCAATGCCTCGCAGATGAGGCAGCGGCACAAAACGTCACGAGCTGAACGGAACGGATCAGACCAACCAGCAAGACAACGAGAGATGACGTTAGAACGTTCCCGAAGGGAGGGTAGATTAGCCGAGGAGCTGTGGCCGCGCGTCGCAGTTCCTCTTTCGTTTATACTAGATCGTATGGATCGACATCCCAGGTTAGGTATTGGTGCTTCTCAAATATTTCTCTTACTTTCTCGTTTGTCGTTTTTGACTTGGATTTGATTATTATGTGGTATCTCCACTTGTCTCGAATTCTTTGAAAAAAGCATAAGCCTGGTCCTATAAAATCAATATTATTTTTCTTTAGCTCTTTGGATACTTTTTCAATCTCCTCTTTAGCTTTTTTGCTCGATTTGTTCTCCGAAACAACTCTTATCAACTGAGAGTGTGGGGGATAATCTAGCTCTTTTCGGTGTTTAATCTCCTGATTATAAAAAAGCTCATAATCATGTTTCGATGCTGCTTTTATTGCTCCTGATTCTGGCCAATAAGTTTGAATAACGGTTCTTCCTACATTGTGACTTCTGCCTGATCTACCAGAGACCTGGGTCAAAATCCGAAATGTTTTTTCGCCCGCGCGAAAGTGTGGCATGTGAAGCCCGACATCGGCGGAGACGATACCAACCATATCTACACCGGGGATGTCGAAGCCCTTGGCTAGCATCTGAGTGCCGATAGCGATATCAATTTTGTGATTTTTAAAATCTGAGTAAAACTTTTTATGATCTTCTTTGTTTTTTATCGTTTCTGAATCTACTCTTTTTATTCTTGCTTTGGGAAATAGTTTTTTTATCTCAAATTCCACCTTTTCAACCCCGGAGCCAAAAAATTTGATCTTGGCGCTTTGGCACTCTGGGCAACTCGTGGGGACATTTTTTTTATAATCGCAGTGATGACAACGCAAACTACTGCCGCTACTGTTTATGTGGTGGATGAGTGGTATGTCGCAGTTCGGACAGTTTTCAACAAAACCGCACTCCCGGCAACTTACAAAAGTAGAAGTTCCTCGGCGATTAATAAAGAGTAAAACCTGTTTCTTTTTTGAAAGAGTTGCCTCTACGTTTGAAATTAGCTTTTCGCTTAAGGGCGAGTAATTTTTCTTTTTTATCTCCTCTTTCAAATCCACCACTTCGGCCGGGGGTAGGAGCAGCTGATTGTGTCTGTTTTTTAACTCAAAGAGATCATATATACCAGTGCTAGCCTTGAAATAAGTTTCTACTCTCGGTGTAGCGGTTCCAAGGATTAGCAGTGCATTTTGTTTTTCGGCTATCTTTTCTGCTAAATCAATCGTGTTGTAGCGAGGATTCTTGTCCTGCTTGTAAGCGTCTTCCTGTTCTTCATCAATAATAATTAAGCCAATATTGTGAGACGGCACAAGCAGTGCAGAGCGGGGGCCAACAATAATCTTTCTTTCACCACTAATAAAATCTTGATAACAGTGGTATTTCTCAGACCTAGAAATCTTCGAGTGCATAAGCGATATTTCACCACCAAATGCTTCTTCAAATCGCTCAACGGTCTGCGGAGTAAGGATAATTTCGGGAACCAAAACAACTACCTGTTTGCCAGTTTTTAGAACCTCTTTCGCCAAGTGAATATATACCTCTGTCTTTCCGCTGCCAGTTACTCCGTGTATTAATGCAGGTTTTTTGGTTTTTTTACCAAGTTTTTCTTTTAGTTTTTGAAAGATGTCGCTTTGCTCAGTGTTAAGTTTTTTTAAATGTTCTTCATGCTTCTCGTCCTTTTCTTCACTTTTTTTGCGTGGATTTTTCATTTCTGGTGGCATAAAAAGAGAAAGGGCTTCGCCCTTGGAGCAGAAGTAGTATTTTGAAATCCAATCCACGATAGACAAATAGGACTTAGGCATTTTGAAATTGGGGTTTATTGAAATAATATCTTTTATTTTGTATTTAGTGGTATTCTTAATTCTTAATTCATTATTCTTAATTCTTAAAACCGTGCCGCGCAGCTTTTTCTTTCCAAAGGGAGCAGTTACGATGGAGCCAACCTTAATGCTCTCTTCCAGCTCTTTCGGCACGGAGTATGAAAAAACTTCTAAATCTATGTTGGTTCTGGTTGTGGGAATAACTTCTATAATCATGCAAACAAGAATTAAGAATTATGATATTACGTACTAAGTATTGCGTATTAATGGGCAAGTATCAACAACTATCATTGCCAAAGAAACAATATTGTGTTACAATCAATCAATAACTAAACAAATTATGAGTACTAAAAACCAACAAATCATATCAATTATCGGGCGGCCAAATGTAGGCAAGTCTACTCTTTTCAATCGCTTGATCGGCAAAAGACAGGCGATAGAGTCTGCGGAAGCTGGTACTACTCGAGATCGTCTTTACGGCGATGTTACTTGGTGCGGAAAAGTATTTACCTTGGTAGATACTGCAGGTTTCTTGGGCGAGATAGAAGGGAAGCTAAGTTCTGAAGTGAGAGAGGGGATAGAGATAGCACTAGAACAATCTGATCAGGTTATTTTTGTTGTAGATGCTAAAGAAGGTTTGGTTCAGAAGGATTTTGAAGTAGCAAAGATATTACGCAAGAAAAAAACTCCGACTCACCTTGTAATAAATAAATCAGACGGCAAGTTCGACCAGATAAATGAAAATGATTATAAAAGGCTCGGTTTCGATAATATCACCAAGGTATCAGCAATTTCAGGCCAGGGGAGTGGAGATATGCTGGATATGGTTTGTGACAATATTAAAGATATAAAAGATGAAGAGGAAGAAGAGGAGCGGATAAATCTAGCAATTATTGGCAAGCCAAATGTTGGTAAATCTACTCTTTTAAATAAGCTTGTGGGTGAAAAAAAGATGATAGTCTCGGAGGTTCCTGGGACTACTCGTGATTCACAAAATCACCAGATAAAGCACAAGGGCCAGATAATCAATCTGATAGATACGGCCGGGTTGAGACGACCTGGAAAAATAAAAAAAGATACTATAGAGAGCTTCTCCAAGCTTCGATCCCTCTCTGCTATAAAAGAGAGCAATGTTGTGCTCTATATGGCTGATGCTAGCGAGGGCTTCGGCGCGCTTGACGCGAACTTGGTTTTGGAGGCGAAGAATCAGGGCAAGTCAATAATTATTGTAATAAATAAGCTAGATATATTTGGCGATGTCAAAGAAGACAAGATGGCGGAGATTATCTCCGACTTACAGGGAAAGCTAAACTACATGCCCTATTTGCCGGTTGTGTTTATTTCAGCACTAGAAGGAGACAATTTGAAGGATTTGCTTAGCCAGGTGATAAGAATATACAAAGAGAGACACCTTGTTTGCGAGCAGGAAGTTGTGGACAAGATTTTAGAAGAGGCCAAGGAGCGGCACTCACAGATCGCCTATATTCAGAAACTGACATTTCTTAAAAGTAATCCTCCGGTTTTCAAGATAAAGAGCTATAAAGACAAAAAAATGCATTTTTCACATGCAAGGTATTTGGAAAACAAGATCAGAGACGTTTATCCGTTTGACGGAACTCCGATATTTATCGATCTAGAACAGGGATAATAGCAAATTGACCTAAGGTTTCAAGGCTTATCTCGGGAAAAGTTAGTCTTTCATGTATGCCGAACTTGTCTAACGGTTTTATGGTTAGCCATGCTCGTGCGATAATATTTTCTTCCGGAAGAACTCCCCATTCACGAGAGTCAGAGGAGTGTTCTCTGTTATCACCCATTACAAAATATTCACCATCGTCTAGAGTGAGAGTAATTTTCTTTTGATTAGGAGAGAGAGTTTGTGCTCCGGAGGGGATATAGGTTTCGTCTAAAAAGTCGCCGGTAGCGTTTTCGTGTGATCGGACCAGGACCTTGTTATCGTCTATTTCTACTGTTTCTCCCGGAAGACCTATGACTCTTTTTATGTAGTTGTTGGTGGGGTTCTTGGGGTATTTGAAGATGATGATATCGCCTCGTTTGGGATTGCCCATAAGATAGGAGAGTTTTTCAGCCAACAGGTACTCGTCGTCTATCAGCGTGGGTAACATCGATCCGCCGTCTACGATAAAGGGCTGGATAAGAAAGTGTCGGATAGAGAAGGCGATTAAAAAAACGATAACGCCAGTTTTTAAGAGATCCCAAAGAAAATACAAAAAATCCTTGGTAGGATTGTGTTCCAAAGGTAAATCATTTAAAAGTTCGCTATTCTCTTTTATTTTTTTCTGATCCATATTGTTTTTTTTGTATCTGTTTATATCTTACGTTATTATACTCTTCTTGGTCAACATCAAATTTATCAATTAATTGACCAAAACCACCGATTCAATCTATTATAGGGACAGATAGAAATATTAATTTTTATTTAATGGGATTAGTACTTTTCGAAATTGGTCCGGTAACGGTCTATACTCACGGTTTCTTTCTTCTGCTCGGAGTTCTAGCGGCTACGACTACTGTATATTTTCTAGCTCCTTTTCGTGATCTGGATAGAAGTAAAATAATGGACATCGTAGTTTATCCGCTTCTTGCGGGTTTAGTTGGTGCTCGGATTACCTATTTTGCCCTATATTCAAACCAATTCGACTCATTTTGGCAGGTTTTCCGTCTTTGGGACGGAGGTTTAGTTTCTTGGGGAGGATTTGTTTTTGCACTAGTTGCTCTCTATTTTGTAACAAAAAGCTTGAAAACCAGCTACTTGAAGTGGCTCGACCTCTTCATGCTATCCTCATTTTTAGGTCTAGCGATAGGTAGGTTTGGCTCTTTTCTTTCAGGAGAGTATGCAGGTATCCCATATGAAGGGATGTTTGCCTACGCAGGGGTTCATCCGATAACTCTTTACCAGGCGTTTTGGAATATGTTAGTATTTATCATTCTTTTCATAATATTTAAAAACCTAAAAGATCTCTTTGATGACGGATTAATAGCTTTGGAAGGGCTTATGCTTTATTCGCTGGGTCGATTTTCTATCGACTTTATGCGCGCAGAGTCTGATTTATTCTGGTTTCTAAGTTTGGGCCAGCTTGTTTCGTTGTTAGTTTTTGTCGTTTCCCTTATAATGTTTATAAGGCTTATGAATAGAAAGAAGTAGTCCAATTTTTTAGTAGTTGAGGAAAGGAGTTTTATGGAGCTAGATCAAGAGTTCATCGCAAAACAAAAAAAGCTGCTAGAGTCAGAAAAAACAAAACTGGAAGAGAAGATAAAAAAATTCAATAAGTATCCGGAGATTGGAGATTCCAACGACGAAAATGCCATGGAGACGACTGAATTTCAGGGTAATTTGAGCGTGGAAGAGCAACTCAAATATTTGCTTAAAAAAGTGATTATTGCCATAGAAGCGATCGATAAGGGTACGTACGGCAAGTGCTCTAAGTGTGGGGAGGCGATAGAGGGAGGAAGGCTCGAGATTATGCCTTACGCTGAGCTTTGCGTGACTTGCAAACAGAAAAAAGATTAACCAAACTCAATGTTTGATAAATATAAAAAACCACTATTCGCTTTCTTAACGGCGCTAGTGATTTTTGAGTTGTTCTCGTTTGCAGCTGTCAAATATTTTGATCCTATTATCAATCAAAATTACTTTTTTGGACTATATGGAACAAGCTTTTGGCCGACTTTATTGGGTTTTTTGATTTTGATAGGTTTTTATCTTTATCTTAGAAAAATTGGTTTAAACTTGGTTGTGCTTTTTACAGTAATTTTGGCTGCAGCGGCATCAAATTTGATTGAGAGAATTATCTATGGCGGAGTAGTGGATTATATATCAATTTTTAAGTTCAATGTTTTTAACTTGGCGGATATAGTCATAGTGGTATCGATGGTGATAATATTTATTTACGCAATTATAAAGAAAAAAATATGAAAAACCGCAAGGAAGTAATCAAAAAAGCATTTTGTGATTTAAACAAAAAAGGCAATTTTGTTCTTTTTTCATCAGCCAATCTCTGGCTTCAGGGAATTGATATTAAACCAAGCGACATTGATATTTTAAGTGATGATGGTGGAGTGAACAACGCCGCGATTTTTTTTGGTTCCAAGGTAGAAAAAAATGAACAATTCGGCTATCTGGAAACAGAAATTGAGATTGATGGGGAAGAGGTACATATAGTTTCAAATTCAAACGATCCTCTCAAAGTGAAAATGATGATAGAAACAGTTGAGCAAGATGTGCTTGGGGAGACGATAAGATGCGCAACACTGCAATATGAGTTAAAGTTTTACAAAAAGATTGATCGCGATAAAGATAAAAAGAAAATAATACTATTAGAGGAGGCGTGTAAAAATGAATAGATACAAGATTCGAATTTCTGCAAAAGGATTTTTCTTTAATTCGAAAGATGAGGTCTTGCTTGTTGAGGGAAAGCGAAAAGATAGAGGAAAGGTTTACTATTGTGCGCCTGGCGGAGGTGTTGAAGATGGGGAGTCAATGAATAGTGCTTTGGAGCGAGAGCTGGTTGAAGAAACTGGTTATAGTGGGAAAACAGAAAAATTTGTTTTCTGCCAAGATTATTTTGGTCCAGAAAAAGTCAGAAGCTTGGAAGTGTTTTTTGCGGGGACTATTGATGAAAGTATTGAAAAAAAGATAGAAGGCGATCATAAGTCAAGGTTTATTTCAAAAGAAGAATTTGATAACATCGAATTTTATCCAGAAAGGATCAATCCTTTCGAGCTTAAGGGAAAAGAGGGGATAGAATATATTTCTTATTTAAATAGTTAGGGATTAAAATGGAAGTTAAAAAGTCGGGCGTCATAATTCGAAGAGAGGAAAAGGGAGAAACTTTAGTGCTTTTGTTATATTATGCAAAGCATGATTATTGGCAATTCCCTAAAGGGCACATTGATGAAGGCGAGAGCGCGGAGGAGACTGCTTTGCGTGAAGCAAAAGAAGAAACTGGATATGATGTGAATATAATTAAACAGATACTAGTTGAGGTGAAATATAAAGATGCTAACGGTAATCAGGCAGATATAGTTTATTTTTTGGCAGAGATAGAGTCAGGAGAGATGCAGGCAGAAGAGGGATACTTGCTCAAATGGGTACCGCTCGATGAGGCAGATAAAATTTTGACCTACAAAGAATTAAAAGATTTTATTAAGTTAGTTGCGAAAGATATAAAAATGATTTAAAGAGATATTTTCTAATGGCTCACACGTGTGAGCCATTAGAAAAAATGTATACTATATAATTCAAAAACTCCACATATATGTGGAGTTTTTGAATTATTGAGTGCTCTCTAATTTATTATTTAACTTCTTTTACTATCGCCTCGAAGGCTTTTGGTTCGTTTTCGGCTAGATCAGCCAAAATCTTTCTATTTATCTCTATCTTTTTGTCAATTAGTTTTTTGATAAAGACTGAGTATGAAAGGTCGAACTGTCTTACACCTGCATTGATCTTGATTATCCAGAGAGAACGGAGATCTCTTTTTTTATTTCTTCTGTCTCGATAGGTATATTGACCAGCACGAACAACTGCTTGTTTGGCAAGTCGAAATACGGACTTCTTTCTGCCCTTGAAGCCTTTTGCCTGTTTGATTATCTTCTTGTGACTAGCACGTCGGACTGTGCCTCTTTTTACTCTCATAATATCCTTATACTTTCTACGTTATTTTTTTACTTTTACTTATTTGCGTATGGAAGGAGTTTTCTTACCTTCTTTTTGTCAGCTGGAGATATCTCTTGCATAACTTTCGTCCTGTCTGATTTATGTGTCAAAAGATGGCTGATAGCAGCTTTTCTACGCAAAAGTTTGCCGCTTTTAGTGGCTCTAATCCTCTTTGCTGTCGCTTTGTGTGTCTTTTGTTTCGGCATTGTCATCCTCTCTAAGTTTGCTAACATCTGCATTGATTAAATTACCAGCTCTTTTCGGTCTGGATTCATAAGCAAGTCCGGAGGCTTTTGAGAACTTCTCAAATACTTCCATGGCTTGATCGTGAAAAATGTTTTCTCGACCTCGAAGGCGCATCGATGTTTTTACTTTGTGCCCCTGGTCGAAAAACTCTCTTGCTCTCTTGGCCTTATAGGCTATATCGTGGTCGCCAATTTTCGCGGTAAGTCGTATCTCTTTCTGTTCCACCTTCTTTTGTTTCGATTTTTGAGCTTTTACTTTTTGTTGTTCGTCGTACTTGTGTCTGCCCCAGTCCATAATCTTGCAAACAGGTGGTCGTGAATCAGGATTGACCTCAACTAGATCCAAGCCCTTGTCCTGCGCAAGTTTTCTGGCCTCAAAATTTGGCATACTGCCAAGCTTAGCTCCAGTTTCGTCGATAACTAACAGTGGAGAAAGTGTAATCTTCTCATTTACCCGTGTAAATTTTTTTTGGCTTCGTATAATTACTCCTAGTAATTAACTTCTAATTGTATGCGATTGGTGATAATAACCACAAAAAACAAAACGACCCCCATAAGTCCAATAAATTCTATCAAATATCAGGCCGTTCGTCAACTCTAATTTAGTTATGATTTTCTAGCCACGATAATTTTGAGTAATTCGTCGGAAGTTTCTAGCAGTTGTGGGGTCTTGCAGACGATTTTATCGTCGAGCAATATGGGTGCCGGTGTTTTGGTAAACACTCTAAGAGATCTGGCTCGAAGGAGGCTTATATCTTTATCTCCGTTACTTGGGGATGTTACGAAAGATTTGAATTTATCAAAGATGGAAAGTTTTGGTGTTCCCTGAAGTGCAACATCTAAATGATCGTCGTGAAGTTTTTTTATCTCGGGGTGATGATTGGAGATTATCAGGTTCTTTACATATGATTGAAGATAAAAATCTTTAAATTCAATCGTGACTTCAACTGGCATGTTCATGCCCAAGGTAACATAAGTTAAAAAATGCTTATTGTTCCCAGTTTTTCCAATATGAACTTGGTTTATCTTTCTGAAGCGAAGCGACTCGGCTGCTTCCCGCCAGTTTCTAACTCCAAGCATGCTGGAAAGAGCATCGGAGGCGAGTAGGGGGATAGCCCCCATAGCCTCTTCTCGGCCGGTCATAACGTTGGCTACCGAGTTTATTATGTCATCTCCCCCGACTGCAACTATAGTTGAATATTTCTTTTTCAATCCAAGCTCAGCCAGCTCCTCTGCGGTTTGAGCCGAAGTGGGATATGTGAATTCTCCAGAGATACCCAACTCGCCCAGATAGTCTTTTATCTGTTCAACTTGAGATCTTTTCTTGCACTTTTTTATATCAAATATATAGTAGTACACAAATATTAACTAATATTATAAGTTTACAAACAGTTAAATTAGCTAATCTTTTTTCCAGAAGCCGGCTTTTACCTTCTCCTTTTTTTCATCTTTGACTTCTTCTTCTGTTGGTTTGGTTTTTGGCTGATTTTCTTTTACTTCTCCCATAGAGGATGAGCCGTTGAAAGTTGCGCCTTCTCTGACAATCAGGATTTTTGTTTTGATATCTCCTGTGATCTGACCAGTTGGGTCAACTTCGAGTTTTTCTGAAGCGTCTACTGTTCCTGAGACAGAGCCAGAAACTAGCACGCTCTTTGCTTTGACTGGACCTTTGACATTTGCGCTTTCGCCGATGGTAACGCTCTCATCACTTGTGATTTCACCATCCACAATTCCGTTGATCAGGATAGGTCCTTTGTTTTTTAAATTCCCCTTGATTTTGACATCTGTGCCAATAATTGTGTCGGCTTGCGTTTCCATTTTTCTCCTTTAAATTAGCTCTTAATATCTAAATTAGTATTTACCTTTTATTTTATGATTTTATCATAACACAATAACATTATAACTGATAATGATTTGAAGTTGAATACGAGCGTAGGGGTTGAAAAATGTTGACAGGAGTGATACAATGCCAAAGATTTTCAACAAAAAATTCATGAACTAATATGGATTCAATCAAAATTAAGGGAGCGAGGGAACACAATTTAAAAAATATTGATCTAGAAATTCCTAGAGACAAGCTTGTGGTTATCACAGGCCTATCTGGTTCGGGAAAATCATCTCTAGCTTTTGACACTATCTATGCTGAAGGGCAGCGAAGATATGTAGAGAGCTTGTCTTCTTACGCTAGACAGTTTTTAGGGGTGATGCAAAAACCAGACTTAGATTATATAGAAGGTCTTTCGCCGGCAATCTCTATCGACCAAAAGTCGGCCTCCAGAAATCCGCGGTCAACCGTCGGAACCATAACTGAGATATACGATTATATGCGCTTGCTCTTTGCTAGAGCCGGAGTTCCTCACTGCCCTGAGTGCGGGAAGCCTGTTACTGGTCAAACAGCGACAGAGATTACGGAACAGATTGTAAAATCTACTAAGAAAACTCGAAGGATCGCAATTTTGTCACCTCTAGTTGCGGACAAAAAAGGTGAGCATAAACACATCTTTGAGCAAATTCAAAAAGCCGGTTTTGTGAGAGTTCGGCTAGATGGAACAATAATGGATCTAGATGAGGCGGAGAAGATTGAACTCGACAGACAGAAGAAACATAGCATAGATGTTGTTCTGGATCGTTTGATTATTGAAAGTGCTGGTATAGATGAGTCGAACAGAAAAAGATTATTTGACTCGATCGAAAAAGCTCTCGACCTGGGCAACGGAAGAATAATAGTTTATGATTTTGAAACTAAAAAAAATGAAAATTTCTCAGAAAACTTCGCCTGTATCGATTGCGGAATATCTTTGCCAGAGATAGAGCCACGTTCCTTTTCTTTCAATTCTCCGCATGGAGCATGCTCAAATTGCCAAGGTTTAGGTTTCACCCAAGAGATTGATCCGAAACTTGTTATGCCGAACCCAAGGCTCTCGATAGCCGAAGGAGCGATACGACCGTGGTCTAGAAGCACTAGTCATGCGACTTGGTATTATTCAATTATGGAAAAAGCAGTAAGTTCTCGTGGAGTGGATGTGTTAAAGCCGATCAAAGATCTGTCGAAAGAAGATTTGAGAGTAGTGCTATATGGTACGGGCAACGAAACTTTCAACGTACGAGGATATACGACAACCTATGAAGGCGTTATCCCAAACTTGGAGCGAAGGTTTCGAGAGACTGACTCAGACTATGTTCGTAAAGAAATACAAAAGTATATGGTGACCAGGGTTTGTCCTGAATGTGAGGGTGCACGGCTAAAGAAAGATGTCCTAGCAGTTAAAATACTGGATAAAAATATTATTGATATATCACAGCTGAATATCGAACAGAGTTATAAGTTTTTTAATTCACTTTATGAAAAGCTAAACGAGACACAAAAACAGATTTCAAGTCAGATAATAAAGGAGATTAAGGAACGTTTGAAATTCTTAATTGATGTTGGTCTTTCCTACCTCACAATAGATAGAAACGCAGCAACTCTCTCGGGTGGTGAAGCTCAGAGAATTCGTTTAGCGACTCAGATTGGTTCTGGGCTAATGGGCGTAATATATATTTTAGACGAACCTTCTATTGGTTTGCATCAAAAAGATAACGCCAAATTAATAAAAACCTTGAAACGACTTCGCGATTTGGGTAATTCTGTGATAGTGGTTGAGCATGACGAAGAAACGATGAGAGAAGCGGATCATTTGATCGATGTCGGTCCTGGAGCGGGAGAAGAGGGTGGAAAGATTGTGTGTCAGGGGACTCCCAAAGAACTTATGAAGTCTGATTGCTCTGCAACAGCCGAATATCTTTCAGGCAGAAAAAAGATTGATACGCCAAAAATAAGAAGACTTGGTTCGGGCAAAGATTTGGAGATAGTTGGTGCAACTCAAAATAATTTAAAAAATATCGATGTTAAAATTGCGCTAAATAAATTTGTTTGCGTGACTGGTGTTTCCGGTTCGGGAAAATCTTCGTTGATAAATGATATCTTGGCCAAAACATTATCAAAAGAATACCATAGAGCCGACACTGATCCGGGTGAGCATAAAGAGGTTAAGGGCAAAGAGAATTTGAATAAGATAATAAATATTGATCAATCACCGATTGGTAAGTCTCCGCGATCAAATCCTGCTACATATGTTGGATTATTCACCTCTGTCCGAGAGTTGTTTGCTTCTACTAAAGAGGCTCGGATGAGAGGCTATAAAGCTGGAAGATTTTCTTTCAACGTAAAAGGGGGTAGGTGTGAGAAATGTAGGGGAGACGGAATGCTAAAGATTGAGATGCATTTTTTGCCAAACGTATATATCACCTGCGAAGAGTGTAAAGGCAAACGATATAACAAAGAAGCCCTCGAGATAAACTATAAAGGGAAAAACATAGCTGAAGTTTTGGATATGAATGTTTCGGAAGCTGCCGTGTTTTTCAAAAACATCCCTACCATATATACCAAGTTGGCTGTTTTGGTTGAAGTTGGTTTAGGTTATATCAAACTTGGTCAGCCGTCCACTACTCTCTCTGGCGGTGAGGCGCAGAGGATAAAGCTTGCAACCGAATTATCGCGTCGGAGTACTGGAAAAACCCTATACATATTGGATGAGCCGACAACAGGTTTGCATTTTGATGATGTTAAAAAACTTCTAAAAGTTCTAAATTCACTTGTGGACAAGGGAAACACGGTGCTGGTTATCGAACACAATTTGGATGTGATAAAGTCCTCTGATTATGTGATAGATCTAGGCCCAGAGGGCGGGGACAAAGGCGGAGAGGTGATGGCTGTTGGAACTCCGGAGGAAATAGCGAAGAACAAGAAGTCATTTACGGGGCAGTATTTGAAAAAAGTTCTCTGAGCTTTGCGTTAATGTTTTGACCCCCCCCGTTGTTTTTCGGTGTTCGCCTTTTGTTCGGTATTAGTTTACAATTGGGTCATGGACTTAAAAAACAAACCAAAAGACTACTCAGTTTTGTTTCTAGATATGAATTCCTACTTTGCGTCGGTCGAACAGCAAGTTCAGCCGACTTTGCGTGGGAAACCGATCGCTGTCGCGCCCTATATTGGTGGAACTGGTTGTTGTATCGCAGTCTCGGGCAAGGCTAAGGAGAGGGGAGTGAGAACTGGCGATCTGGTGCGTGATGCCAAAAAAAAGTGCTATGACATAAAGATAGTTGAGGCTAGGCCTGCTCTCTACCAGTTCTATCATAGAGAAATCAAAAAAGTTTTGGACAACAATTCTCCCCTATCCACTCCCCTATCGATTGATGAATTTATGATTCGTTTGACTGGTAGTGACAAGAGCTATTATAAGTCTAAAAAGATGGCTCTCAAAATCAAGTCAGAAATACTTGATTTTGCCGATTCTCTGACCTGTTCCGTTGGTATTTCCTCGAGCTATTTTTTAGCCAAGATTGCAGGGGAGAGCAAGAAACCGGACGGACTTACAATATTAAAATTAAATGATCTAGGGAGTTTTTATAAGACTTTGAAATTGCGAGATATACCCGGGGTTAATTTTCGTATGGAGCGGCAGTTGGCTACTCGGGGTATAAATTCGCTATCTGATTTTTATCACAAAGATTTGGTATATATGTCGCAAACGCTAAAGCACCCAGGCAAGGTCTGGTACTACAGGTTGCGCGGTTACGATGTTGATCGTTTCGAGATAAAAAACAAAAGCTGTGGTCACTCTCACGTTTTGCCACCGGAGTTTCGGACCAAGCAGGGCGCTCTGCAAGTGTTAGAAAAGCTAGTTTACAAAACTGGTTATCGTCTGCGTCGTGATGGTTATTTGGCGACTGGACTTGCGGTCTCGATCAGTTTTTTTGAGGGCGAGGGTATAAGAGATTCCAAAAGGTTCGATTCTTGCAACGACACTAAATCGCTACTCCGGTATTCATATTCGATTGTGGATAAATACAAATATTGGCCAACGCCGAAATATGTATCGGTTACCACCTTTAACCTAATTCGAAATAAGCAGGAGCAGATATCTATATTTGCAGATATTGAAAAATCGAAGGAGCTCTCAAAGGCAACCGATGAGATAAACGATAAATACGGCGCAGGGACAGTGATAAACAGTTCTTTCCTAAAAGCAAAAAATTCTGCACCGGACAGAATTTCTTTTGGTATTCCTAGGTATGATATACGGAATCATTAGAATTGACAGCGGTGTTTAGTTTGTTTTCTTCTTTTGGTATAATGAAAGAGATAAATAATAATTTGGAGGAATCATGGTTAATGTAGGAAAATGGTCATTTACTATCGGATTGTTGTTAGCGATT
>CAYRRY010000009.1:0-26222 GCA_964426805.1 uncultured Candidatus Saccharibacteria bacterium
CCTGGCCTGATCGCTTGCATCTCCCGTTATCTTGGAGTTAATTATGTAAGAATATGTTTCACCAGAATCAAGTGAGAGTTCGAGTCTTAGGTGATCTACAATCTCTTCAATATTTAGGTAGTGCCATAGTATCTCCTCTATGGTTCCCAAGAACCAGGTCTCATCTCCATTGGGGATATCGAGGATGATGCCACTATAGCAGGGAGGATCTGGGCAGTGGATAGCGTCTGGAAGTATATGTAGCGTTGCTTCTATACTACATATCGGACTGTTTGCCCCTAGATCGAAGTTGTATTGAGTAGGATAAAGATTGTAGTTAATATCGAGAAGACCATCTTGATTAAAAGAACCTATGGTTTCTGGGCTTATGGTAAATGTAGTAGGGTCTATGAGTCTTACGACTCCAGGAAGTGAGCCGTTCTCTAGCTCCCATGTTCCTTCTCTAACATATGAGTAATATGTTGAGGGGAGAACTGATGCTGCTTTTATATTAAGCTTTAGCTCTTTGCTGGTCCACTTTTCTAGCTCTTCTTCTGTGAGGAATAGGTAATACTCATCATCTTTCTCGACGGATGGAATGATGCGTTCTGGTGAGTAAAAAACGGTAATTAAATCAGTACAATCTGGACAAGCTGGGCATTCTCCGCCACCACAGTCAACTCCTGTCTCACCGTTATCCTTTACTCCATTGTAGTTACAAGGTGGGGGTGGGGTAAGACAATCTGGACAGTTGCCTCCGCCACAATCTATGCCGGTCTCACCGTTATCCTTTACTCCATTGTAGTTACAAGGCGGGGGTGGAACTGGGCAATCTGGACAGTTGCCTCCGCCACAATCTATGCCGGTCTCACCGTTATCCTTTACTCCATTGTAGTTACAAGGCGGGGGTGGAACTGGGCAATCTGGACAGTTGCCTCCTCCACAGTCAATTCCAGTTTCACCGTTATCTTGGATACCGTTGTTATTGCAAACTGGATCATCTGGAGGATTTACTGTGATAGTGCTTGTGGCAGAGCCACCGCAATCACTTGTTGCTGTTACGGTACAGGTTGTTTGAGCTGTGACAGTTGGTGCAGTATATGCACCTATAGCTGTTATTGAACCACAATCAGTCCCATATGACACAGAGATAGCTGGAAGTGAAGTTCCGCCCACGTCTACCGGCGTAGCTGTAATAGCAGTAGAACCACCGGAGTTAAGAGTGACGGAAGATGGGGAGATGTTTAAACTGCTGAAGTCATCACAAAGAGATGGAACTGAAAAATTAATAGTGTAATCATCTATCTGTGGAGTAACTGCTGTGTCAGATGTAGCTAGCGTGGCTTTTACCTGCATATATCGCTCAACACTTAGCCCGGACAAATCTAGCGGGGTGCCGGAGTATTCCGCAGCTACAGTCCATGCGCCCCAAGTAGCAGCGTCAGTCGAAGTTCTGAATTGATAATTAACACTAGTATTGGCAGGAGTGGTTTGAGCGGGAGTAAAATCATCCCAGCTTGAGAGATCTGCCGTACCATCTATCTGGGTATCTGCCGTAGTGTGAGTGCCAGAAGTAAAATACGCCGTAGATTTATCCGAATTAATGATTGGGTTTTCTTCGGTCAGCATAATTTGACCGTCCGATGCTCTGATTTTTTGAATAAGAACATCAGATGAATTAGTACGATTTTCAATTGAGTCCCAAACTATCCAAGCACTACCATTTTTTATATCCAACCACGGTTCGTTGGGTCCATATTCCCCCACTTTGGTGTCACTAACAATTGTAGTAGACCATTGCAAGCTACCAGCTGTTGAATATTTTTTTAAATATAAGTTAGGATACTCTGCTCCACAACCAGCAGCATCACCACAACCTCGAAGATAATATGCGTTACCGCTTTCATCGAATGCTAAATTTTGAGCATATTCTCCATATGATGATCCTGTATAATACTCCCCGAATAAATAAGTCGTAATTTCTGCCCCTGTGTCAGAATCAATACCAGTAACGTAGTCTCTGTAGCAATTACTAACCCCATCACACAATGGATGATCCTTGTCCATATTTTTTGACCAACCGAACCAAACATCGCCACTATTATCAACACCCACACCATGGAAAAAACTTTCTACATAATTCAAGTAAGCTTCGTTGGGATCAGTTATAAGGTGGCTCCAGACTAGACCGCCATCACTATCCCACTTTTCAAAGTAACTGCCCAAAGGCGCATCGTAATGTTTAGATTTTGTATAAAAGTAATCATTTTCAGCAACATAAATATGATACGGTTGAACGTTTGCGCCACCCCACAAATTCTTAGAAAACCTTTCAGTACCGAAGGAATCCAAGGAGGTGACTGTATCATTCGAGATTGTTAAACAATAAATATTACCTGAATCTGCAACTCCCCATCGGCCAGGGTTTGATGTGCCACCAGCCCCATTATCACAATTCCCTGCTGCAAAATCGGTATCCGCCACTCCGTCGCTATCATATATGTATATCCTGTTGCTGGCCTTCATGTAAATGTTATCGTTTCCATCGAAGAAAAAAGAAGAGTAGTTCAAATTAAAATCTTTGTCGCCAACCCACCGTTTAACGCCATTTGTGTCAAATCGCTGCATATATTCATCTCCCGTCCCATCCCTATTGTCTAACCACTGAGTATATACATCTCCATTGTCCGCAACGTGGATATGTGTCCCTGCTTGGCCAAACGCAAGATTTTCTAGGTCTAGTTTGACGCTTCCAGAAGTAGTAGATAAATCAACCCGAGAACGAATCATCGACTCCCCCCAGTCATCTTGTGAGGTTATAGTTGTGCTTTCGGCACCACCCCAAGCGATGTTATGTGCTGGCCTAATAAATAACAAATAAGCATAAGTAAAAATAAGCGCAACTACCGCTACAGCAAAAACTAGTCCAATATTCTTGGTAAGAAATGTTGGTTTCCCGTCCATTTGTCGTATTTAATAATCTAGTTGTATTTTAACATATAAAAAGGCTTATAAAAATAAAAGATGACCGGCGCACAGTACGTGCGCCGGTCATCGGAGTGGCCAGAATCGTTGTCAGTCGGGGAGAGGCCAATCTCCTCCGTCTGAGGCCTTGCCCCAGACCTCGCATCGGCCGAGGTTGCTGCCGCTGTTATCGGGATCATTGGCAAAGGGGCCCTGCCCAGCCACGCTCCACTTGGCGTGACCATCCATGTAGCAGAAGTTTTTTCCGCCCACGTGGAACATCTTACCGTGGTCAGGAACTGTCTCCCAGTCGTCGTCCATAGACTGGTTGATGTTCTGACCAAGGGCATCTCCCCAAGAGCCAGGGGGCGTGTTGCCCTTCTCGAAGAGCAACACTGTCAGCGTCGGGTGCTGAATCGAGTCCATGTGACCCCCGATGGAGACCACGTGGGTCGGGTCAATCCTGAACGGGCGTTGAGTATACTGGGCAATCGAATATGCCCTTGCATCAACACCCAAGCTGTTGGGGTTTGAAGAACACTTCAGAATGTCAGTGTTCTTCAGGTAACTGTCCAAGCTGATATCCCATGTGACGACGCCCGGATCGGGCGCGTCATCAGGGAGACCATCGCCACTCGGCGATGTCCAAGGGACGGTTCCCCCGTGGGTTATTGACCAGGGGACGATGAAGCTGGAGTAGTCCGACGAGTACAAGAGGCTTGCCTGACCTACCTGCTTCAGGTTGGAGAGACACCTGGTCTGTCTCGCCTTCTCCCGAGCCCGTGCGAACACGGGGAACAGAATGGCGGCCAGAATCGCGATAATTGCGATGACCACCAGCAGTTCGATAAGCGTGAAACCCTTCATTCGCATCTTCATGTCGTCACTTCCCTTCGGCGCTTTTAGCGCCAGACTCGTGTTCGAATGTAGCCTCCGACTGCCCAGGCAAGCTTCTTGCCGTCCTGAGACCAACCGAAAACTCTTTCCAAACCGAGTTCTTGTGTGCGGTTTCCGTCATACAACACATACACAACATCTCCAGCTCGCCGACAAGCCACGAACCTGTCAACGACACCAGAAGGGAATATCTCTGATACTCCCTCGATTGACTGAGTAAATTCCTCCGTCCTGGTGTCGTAAATATATGACACCCATCGGCTACGATTGCCTTCGGGTATCACATACGACATCCAGAGGAGTGTCTTCGCGCGGTCAAGCCATCTGTGGCACTCCGCGCTTTTGTACCATGAACGTGTTCCCCAAGTCGCCTTCTCGGAGTCCCTGTCAACATTCTCAACTTCGAGAGTGCCAACAGCCATCGCTATAGTCTTAATCGGCAATTCTTCGCCGGAAAGACCAAGCAAATGGTAACTGCCATAGAGGTCCATGGCCAGTAACGAGTCGTTTCCGACCCAGTTTACTGACAGGTAGTCACCTTCGGGGAAAGGCCTACTTTTACGCCCTCGGCGCAAATGAACCTTGCCAACTGCAATGTATGCCAATCGGCGCCCATCGGGCGACCAGTGGATATCCTCGACATCTGGCGGTGAACCAAGAATATAGTGGGTGGGTATGCAGGCCACTTGTCGGCCAACAATCCGAACCACTTCTTCTGGCTCGTAGGTGGCCCCAGATAAGTTGGAACTGTACAAGCCTCCGTCTTCACGAAGCCACTTTGCCACCCTACACTCTTCTCCAACATCGGCTGACACCAGGTTGCCTGGCCGCGAAGGAAGAGGCAGAAAAACCCGAATATCCCCATCGTGATAGAAAGGATAATTCGAGTCGCCTTCACTTCGGATGATGTGTCTTGTGACGTTCGCCCAGATTAAAAGCCCAGAGAGAAATATGGCGATTCCGGCTTTCCAGTATGCCCTATTCAGAGCTGTCCTGGTCAAAGTCCGGTGGAACCATCGAACGCCCTCAAGGTCCCGCTCATTAATGGGAAACCTAAGCACTTCTACTCCTGTCCTTGCCATCTTGCGACACCTCCTCCCCATTTGGGGAAAATCTATACAATCTATGCGCTGCTTCCGTCAAGCTAGAAATTCTTTAACTTCCAGCTTTGACAGAAACAACTTTTTTTAAGGTTCAAAAACAACTTGACTATAGCATATACGCTTAGCTTTGTCAATCGGATAATAAAAAGTGGGATTATATATTGTCAGATTGCATATTTAACAAAAACAAGGGTCCCACATCAGGTGATGTAGGACCGGCTTGCTTACGACGCTACGAGGTCTACCCGACCCCACAGCTGGGAATATTGATGATCCCCGTTGACATGCCATAGCAGGCGGCGATGGCGGCGATGGCCACAAGGGCCATCGCCAATCCGAGCACCCAGCTTCCCACATGGGATAGCCGGAGATTGAACCAGATGCCTTTCAGCATTTGTAACATCTCCTTCGGTCTGGCAATAGCCGGGATAGTTTCCCGACTTGATCGTAAACAATTTCATTGTAGCACATATAACTCCTGTTGTCAAGCTTTTCAAAATGTTTAACCGACGGCACAGCGCCCTGATACCAAAAAAAGAAATGCAAAAACTTGACATATCAATTGCCTCAACACAAGGCTAGCTATTCAATCTCCTAGACTTACATAATCCCCTAAACGCCTCACTCGTATGAGGCGTTTAGGGAAAATAGCACAAACACAGGTTTATGACCCTGTTAGTTCAAATTTAGTCGAAATATAGTATCTTTTTTCAAATCAAAGGTTTTTTCGAGCATGTTGGAGTTCGTAGAGTTGAATTTCTGGCCACTCGGCAGAGTAAAGGTATATGTCATTTTTGAGCCTATAAGACCCGGCTGCTTCTGAAACACCGCCTGATAGTTCTCTGCGTCCTCCGGTTTGAACTGATACCGAATCTTGACGCTAGATGTATTGCCCGGCTCAGTATTCATCCAAAAATTAACCCGCGTGTATCCGCCCTCTTCATCTACCCAGTATTTGCTATCGTTTTTAAATCCCAAATCATATCTGCGTTCAAAATTCCCTGAGACAGCTTCAAAATTTATATTCTCCGCACTTGCTGGCAGCAAAACCCGCATATAGTTTTTATTTATCCCATCTGGCCAATCGTAACTACCTGCATGTTTTCTGGTTATGGTTAATTCATCTAAAACTAGCCCTTCTCGGCTGATGCTAGAGTTGAGAGCAATTTCTTCTTCAATATTTAGCGAAGATTTAAGCCCACCGATGTTTGTGCTCGTTACATATAGATAATCTCCTCTCGATTCTCGAAGTGCTCCTGTATAATTCAACTCATTGAGCCTTGCTTGAAAATCTTCCTTTTCCATATAGAAGAGCAGGTGTTTTTCAGTAAGTCCTTTGCCGATTGAATTTAATATTTCAAATGCCTTATCAGAATCTTTCAATCCCGCAAAAAATCTATCGAGAAATTTTGGCATCATCTCAGCCAGCATCTTCTTCGGTTCATTCTCCTCCGCACCCTCATCTCGTTCAAAGTAACCAATCTCCACTTCGTACTGGACATCTTTTAGAAAGTTTTGGTCTGTTACGGTTAGCCCATATTCCGGCATCTCTATCGGACCAACTTTCGCTAAAAGGTCCAAAAACAAGGTTGTATCTAGCGCGATAACACCGTCTACACTATCTCCACTTTCAAGCTCATAGAAACGCATAACTTCCCTGAACGCGTCTGGCGAGTTCAACCACCAGTTAGAATTCACCATAGACCAATTGCCGGTCGTAGTTATTAGCTCTCCCGGAGAATCGATGTGGTTGTCCGCCAAAAATTCTTTATCTAGACTATAAATATTCTTTTGAAAATCGATCTTCTGCAAAACCCCATCTTTGAACCGCAAAACCCCGAAAGAGCCCAAAAATCCTCCGCTGGGGCGGATTTCAGTATTATTTTGGAACAATATCAAGATATTTCTCTCGCCGCCTTTTGCCGAAAGCCAAGGCATGTCAGTTTCTAATATTTCAGAAGTATATTTCATTGAAGAGGCGAGTGATTGAATCTTTCTAGATAGCTTTGAAAAATCCTCTTCTCCTATAAATTCACTCCCCTCCAACCTTTTCAATAATCTAGCGCTTTCATCTATCTTCTCTTCGGCCTCGCTCACTCCCAAAAGCAAACTATTTGAAAGCCCCAAAAGATCGATATTCGCCTCCTCGCCATCTCCTAGTGTTGCCAAATCCTGGTTTTGATTCATAGTCAAAGACAAAACCTGCTGAAGATCTACTACATTGACAAGTATCTGGTCACACAAGTTCAAAAACTCTTCTAGCTCCATTGCTTTCGACTTCTTGGGAGCCATAAGCCCGAAATACTGTACATCTTGACCCCACGACTGAGCATTTACCTTTATAACCCGTAAATCCTCACGAGCTTTCTCGATATTTACGCTCGCCTCCCCCAAGTCGCCTTTGTCGAGATTCTCAACAGCAAAATTTAAATTTATTTTAGCGCTCTCGACTCTTTTTTCTACCTCGCCTTTTGCATCAACTCCTTTGACGTAAAAAAAGGCAAGAGAAATAAGAAGAATTGCAAAAACCGAAAGTCCACGCAAAAATGAGCTTTTCAGAGCGTGATAATTTATTTTTCTTCGGATCTTTTTCTTTTCTGGAGTTTCATGCTTTTTAAATACTCCCTCAGACCAAAACTCGGAAGTATCACTTTGAGCTACCCGTTCCTCCTCTGGAACTTCAAAAACCTTCTCCCTTGGAAGATCTTCCTCCTCATCCCTCACTTTTATATCAAAAAACTTTTTCAATACCCCACCACTTATTATCTACTTATTTTTTAAAACAATACTCTCAACGTGCTTTGCAAACTCGCGCTTAAACCTCTCTTTGGAAAATTGTTTGGCATATTTTATTATTTCCTTAGAATCATATTTATCAGCGTCAAAGGACTTAACGGCTTTCACCAAAGAGTCAGCGTTTTGCTTTTTGAAAAATGTACCGCTCACACCCTCTTTGACTGTCTCAAGCGCTCCACCAGCTCCATATGCAATTACCGGTCTTCCCGCAGCCATCGCTTCTACCGGCACAATGCCAAAATCCTCTTCCGCAGCGAAAATGAAAGCCTTGGTCTCCTGATAATATTTTACCATCTCCTCGTCCGATACAAAACCTAGAAATTCTATATTTTTATTTGCTTTTTTGATTAAGTTTTTTTTCTCCGGTCCATTGCCGATTACCTTTAGCGGAAGTCCAAGCTTATTGAAAGCATCAACCACCAAGTCACACCTCTTGTATCCAACAAGGCGAGAAACAAAGAGAAAATAATCTTTCGGCTTTTCAATTTTCTTAGGATTGAATTTTTTAACATCTACCGGCGGATAGATAACTTTTGAGTCCCTACCGTATATGTCTTTTATTCTTGCCTGAACATTTTTCGAATTTGCTATGTAGTGGTCTGGTCTTTTACTCGACGCTAAATCCCACTCCTTTAGCCATTTTTTGGTCCATTTCCGGAGGAACTTGAAACTTCCAGAGCTAGATCGTGGATCAAGTCTCGGATACCAAAGGTAACGCGGAGGGGTGTGACAGTAGCAGATATGAGTTGTCTCCGGCTTCAAAATTAACGCCTTGGCTCCACCTGTAGTTGAAGATATCACTAAATCAAATTTAGACAAATCCATGTTTTCAAAAGCAAAATAAATAAGAGGCACCAAAACCTCCCTCTTTTTTCTCGCCAATTTATATCTCTGCAAAAAAGAAGTTCTCACATCTTTTTTGTCAAAGATTGCAGTTTTGCTTTTTTCTCTTACAGAAGTGTATATCGGAGCTTTCGGATAAACTTCCGACAAGTCCAGCATAACTCTCTCTGCTCCTGCAACAGAGGTTATCCAATCATGAGCCAGTGCGATATTCATATTTTCCACCGAATATTTCATAAATTACCAACCAGACAGTTTTTAATATTATCTTTATATCGAACCAAAAAGACCAATTTTCTATATAAAACATATCATAACGAACTCGCTCAGCTATAGAAGTGTCGCCCTTCAAACCGTTTGCCTGTGCCCAGCCAGTAAGGCCAGACTTAACCCTATGACGCTTGAAATAATCTGGATACTCGCTATCGAATTGTTTTACAAATTTTGGAAGCTCAGGTCGTGGTCCAACCACGCTCATATCGCCTTTGATTATATTGAAAAGTTGTGGCAACTCATCAAGATTAGTATTTCGAAGAAATTTACCGAGTGGAGTAATCCTGGTCGTGTCGTCCTTCTTTGTTGTCCACTTTGTGCCCTCTTTCGAATAATCACATTTATCAACATGCATTGAGCGAAATTTGTAAAATTTAAAAACGGAACCATCTCTTCCTACTCTGTTTTGGGTATATAAAACAGGGGTTCCAGAAGTAATAACCTGAATCAACGAGATTATAAGCATCAGGGGCCCAAGAACGATGATTGAAATAAGTGAGAGGACAAAATCGAAAACTCTTTTCATAATCCTTCGCCAACCATCTAGAGACAGGCTCACAACTTTAAAGACTGGCATCGAGCCGATCGACTCCTGTTCAATCTTCAAAGTTGTAAAGGAGAGAATATCTGGAACGAATTTAAAAGCGATGTTCGAATTTGAACAGTGCTCAAGCACCGAGCTTAAAATCTTTCTATCTATCTTAGTGTCCGAAACAATAATCTCATCTGGATTGTATTTTTTTATAATCTTAATCGAATCAGACATTTTACCAAGTTTCTTCAAGCGCCCTTCGCCACCCTTATCTCCATTTATTACACCAACTATGTCATAACCTATCTCCTTATTCTTACGTATCTCGCCTATTACAAATTCTGCCACAGAATCAGCACCGAGTAATATCATTTTTCTCCTGCCAATTCCTTTTTTCAACAGATTCAATTGAATCATCTTTACCATTACTCTGCCCAAGAAAACCAAAACTACACTGATAATCCAGATGAAAAGTAAAACCAATCTTGAGAAGAAAGCTGTTTTTGCAAAGAATATTCCCACTACCAAAAAAAGCATGGCAACCGAACTAGAGAGAAAAACCTTATATAAGCGATTGAAAAGCCCTTTTTGAGGCTTTGTGTCGTACAATCCGTTGAGAGCATTTACAATAAGCCAGATTGGAATTAAGTAAAGCGCATATATTAGATATTCAGAAACCCCAATGTTTGAAAACTGCTCTCCATAATTTAAATCAAGTCTTAAATAGTAAGCCATAACAAAAGAAGCGATGATCATCGCTGTATCTACTGGCAAAAGAATAAATGTGAAAAACAGTTCAAATCTCTTCATAACGACTAGATTATAGCTTAATATGCAATAATTTTCAATCGGTGTTTTATTTTATATGCTGGCAACTCCTCGCCCTGATAGATTTCAAACAATGATCAACTCATAACAAAAATGCCCTTCAAGTAAATAAATTACTGCGAGGACATTTTTGGTTTGTTTCAAAAACAAAAATCAAACTTGATTACTCGTCAGACTTAGCCTTTTTAGCAGAACCGATTCTATAAACACCTGTTCCACATATAGGACACTTACCACGTGTAGCAGGCTTGCCATTTTTCATAGTAACTTGCTCAGGATTCTGAATATCAACTTTCTTTCGACATTTTACGCAATATGCTTGCATTCTTATCACCACCTCTCGTAAGGATTTTAATAATTTTTAGTTACATATAACATTGTATTAGCCTCGAGCCACGCCTGTCAAGCACAATAGTGTAAACTTACTAATCAGCGATTTTGTTAACCATTCGTTTGCATCATTTATCCTTGTCTCAGACTTGATATTTTTATTTGTCAGCATAATCCCTAATTCCTAATCCCTAATTCCTTTATCGTACTTATCCCCAGGCTAAAAAAACAAAAATCACCCGAAAATAGGCAACCTTTGCTAAAAATCAAAATTGTAATTATTCTGACTCGTAACCTACAATCTCAGCTAGCTTCTGTAACGATTGATGACCAGGGTATTGCTTTCCTTGGTAAATCCATGTGGGAACACCTGATAGCTCATTGGCATTGCACTCATCAAGATTATAATTAGGATTTGTCGACTCTCCACACTCTACATAATCGATATATTCAAAAGAATCACCAAAATCTTCTTTTTGCGCACTACAGTGACCACAATACTCAGACCCAAACATAACTGCACCCTTTTCTGACATATATTTAGCCAAAGCCTCTTTATCTATTTCAGAATCATCTTGAGTACTTACGCCAGCCACACTACCATTCTCTGTTGTATCAGCCACCTTGTCTTCATCTATCTTGTTTGATGAAAGAAAAACTATTCCTAAACCCGCCAAAACCACAATCACCGCTATACCTATAAATGAATACAAGCTTCTATTTTTCATTATTTTCCTTTTTTAATTTATCTGACCTTCACTGTTTACTCCGCCCTCTGATTGATTCATCTTTTCCATTCGATCATATACAAAGCCACTTTCGATATCAAGATAATAATACATTCTCAAGATATCTTCAAGCGGATTTTTATCATAGTCACGATAATCTATAACTAAATCCAAGCTATCATCACTATTATAGTCATAAAAATCAAAGTTTGGCGAATCGGAGTATATATTAGTTGACCCTATTTCTTCTTTTATAAATTGATATGCCTCAAGTTTGTCGTTTTGATACTTCATTATCTGAAGATTTTTGCTATGAGCACCAACGTAGCCCGAAACACAGATCGCAATATTTTTCTGATTCAGCTCCAAGACCTCCTTGTCACAAAAGGTTACGTCGTTTTCGAAACCTTCCAGTTCCTGGTACAGATCTGCTCTTCCTCCAATTTCTAGATAATATTTGTAGGAGTCATCATTTTTATATTTCGTAATCATCACCTTCTCGTCTGCACCTGCTCCATCTAGATTGTAAGAGATCGATATCTGATCAACTCTTTCACCTCTATCTGAAAACATGTCGGCAAAGATTCCTCGATTAAACACATAATAGATAATAGAGACGATCACCGCCGCGATAAAGATACCGATGAAAAGATAGTAAGTAAATTTAGAATTTGCAGTCATAATAAATTGAATAGTGAATCAAAAATTAGGAATTAAGTGAATAATTTGCACAAACATTCCTCTCCACCGTTTGAAACTAGAAATTCGGATTCTGATATTTTCTAGAATGTTCCCTCTAAAACATGCTTCTCCGGCAGACCGTCGTCTTCTAACTCGAGAGTTATCACCACTTCATTAAAAGAGCTCTTGTCTGTCTCTGAACGATATTCCAGATAAAGGACTCCGTCATCCTCCTCTATCTTGCCCGTAGAGAAAAACTCTGTCTGGCCATCGATTTTCCCGACCAGCCAGCCTTCATAGAATCCTTCATCAAGCGCTGGCAACTCTGCCACCACAGTGTGAATAAATTCTCCACCTGAAAAAACTCGGTTAGCTACAGCGCTTCCTTCAATCTCCGAGACTTGGATCAGGTCGGTTTTCTCTGGGCTAGCCATTATAATCTCATCTTCGTCGGCCATCTCCCCCATCTCGTCCTCTACGTCCGAAATCCCATCATCGTATATCTGCTTATCCGAGACATCTTCCTCTCCCGAATAAAAATATAAGCCTCCTCCAACGATTAGAGCCAAAAAAGCGATTATTAGCGCAACTGAAGAAGATTTCATCTTATCTCCTTCCACCTCCTATAATGATAAGTTAGTTTAATAATAACACAAATAATGATATATTTTAATTATCAAACTCTTTTAAATAGATAAAAATGAAAATAATCAAAAATTCGGCAGGCTACAAAAAAAAGTTTCCAGGTAATACCAAATTTGTTGACCATTATGAACTATATTTGAGTGATCTTTTTGATATAAAACACCCTCAGTATTATAAAAATACTCCAAAGGATAAATTTGATCTTTTTAAAAAAGAGTATATCGAAAAAGACCCTGGCAACTGGGCATACTTTCCAAAAATCAAAAAAGCCTTTTTAGTACCTGAAGAAAAAGCGTATCACCAAATTTTGACTTCTAGAAATAAACCTTTCATTTCGAATGATGAACAAGAAAAATTCAAAGATTTCAATATCGGGATTGTTGGCCTCAGCATAGGACAAAGCGCAGCTATAACAATCGCCAGAACCGGAGGATGTAAAAACATGAAAATTGCTGACCCCGACACGATCGATCCGTCGAACCTAAATCGAATCCACACGGGCGTTGAATCGGTTGGAGAATATAAAACCGACACAGTAAGAGATAGACTCCAAGAGATAAACCCATATCAAAATATTATTACTTACAAAGACGGCTTAACGGAGGAAAATATATCCGATTTTTTCAATAAAGATTTCCAGTTGGACATAATAATCGATGCGTGTGACTTTTTCCCGATGAAAATTGCCATTAGAAAATTTGCGATTCAGAAAAAGATTCCCGTCCTTATGACAACAGACCTTGGAGAAGGCGTTTTAATTGATCTTGAAAGATATGACCTGAAAAATGTTAAGCCTTTCGGCGGAAGAATCGACAACATATCACCTAGCGACGGCTTCCTCTCTTCTGCTATTAAACTAATCTCTCCCGATTTTTTTTCAGTAGCACTAACAAATTCAATTTCTCAAATAGGACAAACTTCTTCTACCCACCCCCAAATAGGATCAACTGTTTATACTTCTGGCGCTATTGCGGCGTATATTGTTAGAAATATAGCAAATAATAAAAAAATAGACGACGAAAGAATATTGATCGATTTCGACCAACATTTAAATTTAGAAATTAGAACGGACAAATACAAGAAAGACAAGCAGGAGATGATGGAAAAACTTAAAAAAATGATAGGAGAATAATGAACAAACTGCCCACGGCAACGGAACTTATGAAGGATTATCTTGATTTTTCCCCCAGAGAAGCTCAAGCAAAATCAACCAAAGCGCCCACGGAAGTATTTATTAAAATGGGCCAAGACAAATCGCTAGAAGCTTTTCAGACTGCATCAAAAAGTGTGCCGGCGTACAAAGATTTCTTGAAAAAGAATAAAGTTAAGCCGGAAAACATAAAGAGTTACTCTGATTTTCAACAAGTTCCTTTGACCAACAAGGAGAATTATTTGTCAAAGTATCCCCTCAAAGACAGGCTTTTGGGTGGAAATTATGTCGGCAAAGCCTCGATTACCTCTAGTTCTGGCTCTTCCGGAAAACCGTTTTACTGGCCCAGAATGCCTATACAGGATTTTGGGGCAGCGAAGGGATTTGATTCGTTTTTAGTTAATTCTTTTGACATCGACAAAAAAAGTACTCTTCACATTAACTGTTCGGGCATGGGAGTTTGGACGGCGGGCGATTATGTAGCCATGCTAGACAGATACCTTTCATACAAATATCCAAACAACAGCTCAATATCTCCAGGAATTGATTTGGATAATACTACGCAGCTAATAAAAGACGTCGGGCCAGACTTCGACCAGGTGATTGTCTATGGGTATCCCCCCTTTATAAAAGATTTAGTAGACAACCTTCCAGCAAAGATATTTAGTGGCACTTCATTCAAATTAGTTTTATATGGAGAAACTTTTACTGAAAGTTTGCGAGATTATCTTCTTAAAAAGGTTAAGTCAACTAACGACCAAAGAACAGTTGTTTCTATCTTGGGAACATCTGAGGCTGGTATCGTCGGAATAGAAGAACCAAACAGTGTGCTAGTAAGGCAGACGGCAGAAAGCGATAAAACATTGTCAAAAAAATTGTTCAACACAGATATAGTCCCCTGCCTGGTGCAATTCAACCCTATGTCTAAAATGGTAGAAATCGTTGGCTCACAAATAGTAATGACTTTTTTGGCTGGCCTACCTTTAATCAGGTATGATACAAAAGACGCGGGGGGCATTATCACAGCCGAGGAGATAGAAACATTGTTTAGCAAAACCTCGAAGAAATCATACGCCAAAACGTTGGATAAAGAGAATATCCCCAATACAAAGCTTCCCTTCCTCTATGTTTCTGGTCGTAGCGACTTTGCAGCAACAATATATGGAGTGTCAATTGTTCCCGAAATGATTAAAGACTCTATAGCAAAAGATGATTTGGCGGAGCTTCTTTCTGGAAAATTTGTTATGCAAACCAAGTACGATCAAAATAGTGATCAATATTTGGAAATTATTGCAGAGATAAAGAAAGATAAAAGCGTAAATGACATTAAAACAATCAATATCGATCAAAAAATCGCTAAAAACTTGCAAACCGTTTGCAGTGAATATGGAAAATTATTTGACGCGATGGGTGACAGGGTTATTCCCCATGTTATATGCAAAAATTACGGCGATCAGGAATATTTTTCAAGTAAAAATAAGCACAAGTATCTTATAAAGTAAGCGACTAATTAGGAGGGAAATGCTATTAACTTGGTCCACAGTTATTGCTGGTTTAGGAGGAACACTATTGGCGATGCTAGTCTTTTTTCGTGCCAAAAGAAGACCGGGTAACATGTTCTTTGTTTTTATGTCGATTTTCCTAGCTTTAATTGTTGTTGCCAATTACTTCTCTTTAACGTCGCTGGACTCTCCAGAGAACACATTATTCTGGATTAGAACAGTTATGTTTTTGGTGCCTTTTTTAATGCTGGCTCTATACTATTTTTCAATTAGTTATTTAAATTCTGATTATAAATTTAATCTAAAGAAATTTTTGCTTATTCTCTCCGCCTGTATCGCGGTAGCAATCATAAACATAACCCCTTTTGCATATCTGAGCGTTAGCATCTCAGCATCTGGTCAAATTATTCCTGTCACGGGCCCAGGTCTTTTGGCTACCGGTTTCTTGATTTTGCCACTCTTTGGCTATTCAATATCAACAATGCTTAGGAATGCAAGAAAAGCAAACAAAGAAGACGCTTATAAAATAAAATTCGCGCTTTATCTTTTTTTGATAAGCTTTGGCATCCAAATCATCACTTCTTTTGTAGTTGTCTCGTTGTTTAATTACACAAATTTAGTGCCGCTAGGAAGTTTTTTAACATTCTTTTTTACAGTTGCAATAACTGCATCAATCTTACGATTTAAGCTATTCGATGTCAACATGATCGGGTCCATGGTATTCGTTGCACTTTTAATTGTATTAATGTTTGCAGAGATATTTTCAGCAACTGGGGTAGAGAATATTATTTATAAAATTACAGTCTTTATCGCAGTTTGTTTTGTCTCGTATCAATTTATTAAAAATATAAGAATTGAAGCAAAACAAAGAAAGACACTCGAGGAGCTGGCAAGTAAACTAAAAGAAGCGAATCAAGAACTAAAAGAACTTGACGAAACAAAGGATAATTTCTTATCCATGGCTTCGCATGAATTGAATACTCCCCTCTCCGCTATAGAAGGATATCTTTCCATGATGTTGGACGAAGGAATGGGTGGAAAACTCAATAAAACCCATAGGGGATACCTAGAAAAAGTTTATAGCTCATCCCAACGACTTGCTCACTTAGTAAAAGATCTCTTAAATGTTTCTCGAATAGAGCAGGGGAGAATTCATATCTTATTTGAAAAAGGTAATCTAAACAAAATAATAGAACAAGCATACTCCGAGATAAAGCCGGAAGCAGATAAGCATAAACATAACGTTGTCCTGAGTCTAAACAAAGACATTCCCGAAACATTTATGGATACAGACAGAATCACCGAGATTGTAATAAACCTGACAGGCAACGCAATAAAATATACACCCGAAGGTGGCAAGATAGAAATCAAAACATATGAAAAAGATAAGTTTCTCTGGTTCTCAGTCAAAGACAATGGGGAGGGAGTCGCTAAGGAATATATAGATAATATTTTTCAGAAATTTGAGCGCGGCGACAAAGTTCACGACCAGGGTCGCGGAACTGGGCTTGGTCTCTTTATCTCAAAAAACTTAGTTGAATTTCATAAAGGCAAAGTCTGGGTAGAGAGCGAAGGCGAAGGTAAGGGCTCAACCTTTTTCTTCACACTTCCGATTCTCTCTGAAAAACCAAAAGATACACACGCAGGAGAAGGTCCTGTTCTAAGACTCAAATAAAACAAGTTCGAATTATTCAGTATAGAACTATATAATTTTAACGGCTCACACATGTGAGCCGTTAAAATTTCTATTCGTTTATTTGGATTTTACCAGCCTCCACCACCTCCGCCTCCCATTCCCCCACCGGAAAAGCCTCCGCCTCCAGAAAAACCAGATGAACCAGAAGAAGATGGAGTTGAGGTGAAAGATTTGTCCACCGTGGTCGCAAAGTTATTATTCAAGCTGTTGGTAAAAGCAAAAGCAGTAAAGACAGTGCCGTGATATCCGCTATACCAACCGGGCGTCTCGCCCTCTTTGTATATATCTTTGAATTTCTTGGCCCATATTCCCGCCACCCCAAGAGCCATAGCGTGTGGCAAAAACTTTTCAAACAATTTCTGCTCTTCGGCAAACTTCATCCTATATTTTTCCGCAGTTTCCAAATAAAGTTTTAGTCCCGCAATCTTTTCACGAGTTTCCACTCCCTTTTTAGTTCTTCTGCTCATGAAAGAGCCGAATATCATAAGAATAGCGCCAGAGAGAATAAATGATATTAAAGCAGAAGCAAAGCCCACGCCCCATATCTCCTCAAGCATAGCTGAAGCAAAGAAACCAACGAAAAAGAAAATTCCGCCGACAACGTAGTTTGTGGTCCCAGACTTAAGCGGTGACTGGTTATAGTAACCGTCACTAACTAGAGAAGAAAAAACATCTTTCTCGGCCTCTTTTTTGGTTTTATAAAATTTTTCGTTTAAACTTGAAAGTTTCACTGGTTCCCTGCCTTCGAAAAGCTTATCAAAAACTTTTTTCTCAAAAGACTTTGCGTTTTTTGGCAAATCTTTAACCTTGGAGAATTCATAATCAGCTTTGCCAAATATTCCCTTCTTTTCTAACTCTTTGATCTTCATATAGCCACTGACAGCAAACCCAATTATCATGGCTGAGAAATCCCTACCCTCCGCCTTGTTGTCATACAAGGAGCCAATCTCTAGAGGAGTAAGTTTGTCTGGTGATTCAAACTCGGCCACTATTGTCCCACGCCCTTTCGGGTCTCTGCCTTTTTTCAAAAAGGCGCTCAGCGCAAAGGCAAAAACTATCAGAGGCAAAAAGTATATCCAATTCCACAGCAACCACAAACCAACCTTCGTCGCAGTTGATGGCGGAGGAGTCAGCTCTTTTGGCCAACGCGCTACTATTGTAAGCCCTTCTCCCGCGTTTAACTCGCGTGTCGTCGCCCAGCTACACTTGTTGTCGTAACTCTCACTAACACCCTCTTCTGAGCTTTCATAACCCTGAAAACCAGTAACGGCCAGACAACCATCGTCGTCAATATTTATTTTCGCACTTGTATTATAAATCGGGATGAGCCACCCATTCCCAGTTGCATTCCAGTAAAATTCCGCCTCATCATCGAAATAATTTATTGCACCCCAAACTTTGTAGTTTATAACATAGCGAAATTCACCTTCGACCATATAATCAGCGTCTCCAATCTTCAATGAGACGTTTCCATCACTTCGACTTTTCTCATATGAGTATTCAGCGCCATTTTCATCTACAATACTATCTACTTCAATACGAATATTTCGCACATTGGCCAAACTATCGTGATATCTGTATGGAATGTAACGGTAAACCCCATGATGAGGAGTTTCATAAAAAACATCTATGGTCTCTGTAACTCCAATCCAGGAATCATCTAAAATATCATATTCAGATTGGTAATTATTAATATACAAGCCCGAACTTGCACTTTGCGCTTTTGCGAATGATGGCACAATCAACAAAACCAATAGGGCCACAGCAGAAAAAGCAAGTTTTTTTAGTCCAATATATTTAAGCATTGTTTTCCTCCACCTCTCCTTTTTTTAAGAATTATTAATTATTTGTCCTTTTTTTCTGCCTTAATTTCTCTTATGTTTGGTTTTTTGAAAAGTACAAATATGCCGATAACAACTATAACCATCGGCCAAATAACATCCCAAGCTTCATGGGACAAAAAACCAACGTTGTCTAGCAAGAAAACCACTCCAACTACTATCAATGTTACACCAAACCACATAATACTCCTTTATTTAATTGTTATTATTTCTGAAACGTCATCTTATTATATACCGCTCTTGTCGCCACTACATCTCTTTTGCAATACTTGATTATCTCATCACCCTTGCCGGCAAGAAAATAATCGTATACTTTACTTCCATCTATCCCCTCCTCTTTCGGCGAAGCAATGCCTAAGGCAAGTGATAATTTATGCAAGCTTACCCCCCGAGCTCCCCATTTTTCCCACTCACGCATAGTGTCAAATATCGGTTTGTTCCGATATCTTGCAAAGCTTAAATCCCTGCTTGGTTGAACTCCCTGAATAACTGATCTTTTATATATAAAGCGAAGGTCAAAGTCCATTACGTTGTGCCCTATAAACAGGGAACAATCTTTTGCGATATCCCAAAACTTTCTCAAAAGCTCTTTCTCGTCTCCATCCAAGCTTTCCGCCGGCTCGGCGTCTATGGCATATCCTATGCAGAAAATCCTACCAAACTCACCTTGAAACGAGGTGTTACGAAGAAAGGTCTCAAAATCAATTGGAGGGCCACTTTTTCGTTCCTTTTTTTTCGTTTTCATCTCTTCATAAAACTCTTTCATCATAGCCACGTCTTTTCCAGAAGCAGGCAGCGTCTCGATATCAAGTACAATCTTTTTCAAAACTTATCCTTTCTTATTTTTTTGAAGTTCATAAATTAGAAGTAAAATTATTGCTAAAACCCAAGCTGGCATTAAAATAATTGTCCAGTGACTAAAATTATATATCACAGATAATATTAATAAAATTTCAAGAACAGAATATATCCATATAGATATTTTCGGAATAATGAATATCGAAATCCCCGGAACAATAAAGAAAAGAGAGAACAGGAGCAAAGCGACAAAAGATCCTGCGCTAATGCCATGATTAATAGCGTTAAGCAGAAAAATAATCACCGTCGAAGAAAGAACAACAGAAAAAATTCTTGTCAGCCAATAAAGTATTGTGTTGAGTTGGATATTTTTAATCTTTGTCATCTATGTAGATAGCCCAGATTCCCAAAACGACTGCCACCATCAACCACGAGTTTGCAGATAGCCAGACCGAAACGTCTAGTGAGTCTAACAAAGCAACGATAACCGCCACGATCGAAAGCATAATGCAAAGTCGGGAAAGTCCTTTATTTTTCATCCTTTTCCTTTCTCCTACTAAATTTAGCAAATTGATGCCACGCCCATAAATATTTTCATTTATCGTTTTCTGTGTGATTATTTTCTACTGCCCTCACAATCTCTTTTTCCTTTTGTAGCATCTCTTGCATTCTTCTCTCAAGTCTAGCTAAACGCAATTCAAAGTAATTTTCTGCCAATATACCAAATGCGAAAATTGCGATAGGAATACTCACTACTGCATACAGCGTAGCCACTAGTTTAGACACGTCGTGAGTGGGCACAACATCACCGTAACCAATTGTGGTAATTGTCATTGCGGTAAAATAGATCGAGTTAACCAAGGTCCAGCCCTCTGCATACATAAAAAAGAGCGTACCAGCGACCACTAGAAATACCATTACCAAAACCGCGATTATCAACAACCTGTGTCTTCTTCTCATAAATATTTATTTAATGTTTTTCTCTTCAATACTATTATATCAAAGATTGCTCAACAATTCTCTCATCTCCTCCGCCCTCGCCCCTTGACGTAAAATCTTCCTTTCCCCGATATCCACAATTGTTGAACTCTGCTTATACTTACACTCACCCTCGACTACAAAATCTACATCGATTTTTAGCTGATCCAAACTTTCTATGTCCGGCTCTCCTGCCAAATTTGCCGAGGTGCTTATTATCGGTTTTTTTAAAACTGAAATTATTTTTAATATTTGTGGATAATTAGGGATTCGAACTCCGATTTTACTACTTCCTGCGGTTACAAGATTAGATACCGTTTCTTTTTTATTGAGCAATATTGTAAAAGGGCCGGGCAAGTATTTTTTAATTATCTCTCGCTCCTTTTTATCCATCTCTGCATACTCTTCTATCATCTCAACACTTGAACAAGCTATAGACATCGGTTTTTTGTCTCGTTTTTTAAGCTTGAAAAGCCTACTTACGGCATCAATGTTTGTTGCGTCACAGCCAATTCCAAAAAGCGTATCCGTGGGATAAGCAATTATTCCACCCCTTTTTAAAACCCTGACAGCTTCTTTTATCTTGTTATTCGGACACATTTTTATAATTACTTATTATTAATATTAGTTTCACGCTATTATTATATCAATAAATCAGATTTTTCGTTCAGCTTTTTTGATTATTTATTTTAAATGATGATTTATTTTATTCGAAAAGATATAATAGAAACATGAATCAAAAAACGAGAAAAATTATTATAACTACTGTTGTGCTACTAGTTATAGCATTTATAATATATTTTGTGATTAGGCCAACGAATGAAGAGATAACGACCGAAAACAATCCAACACAGGAATATAACAACAATTATGACACCGATTTTATCCCCGGAGAGAATCAGGCAATCAATAGTTCGAGCTCAAATTCTAATTCAAATGTTAACTCAAGCACTGGCACAGGCCATCAATCATCACTTATAAAAATTGAAAAGATAAATATCCAAGCACCGATATCAATAAATGTTGACGGCAATGATATGGAAAAATATCTCAAAGCACTCGAAACGGGAGTTGCTCACATGTCTAAAACTGCATTTCCAGGCGAAGTTGGGAACTCAGTAATATTCGGCCACTCTAGCTATTACCGACTGAAACCCGGAAGCTATAAAACTGTTTTTGCGCCATTAGACAGGCTTTCTGACCAAGACCTAATTCTTATTACCTACAACAACACTACGTATCGCTACAAAGTATCTGAAATTAAAAAAGTTCAACCGGAGGAAACAAGCGTGGTTGAACAAAACGATCATGAACACAAATTAACCTTAATCACCTGTTGGCCACCCACAACAACAAACCAACGGCTGGTAGTTGTGGCAGATTTGGTCGAGTAATCTTATCTAGCAATATCAAATATTTGTTTTATAAATAGTCCAACATCGTAAATAGCGCTCTTATGCCAACTTTCTTCTCCTGTTTTTGGCAGAACCAGAACTATCGGGTCGCTTGTTGCTTGGGCTAGCTGGACTGTTGCATTAACAGACTTTTCAGTTTGATTACCATTTATATCGTATGCCACAACACGAACTGTCGAATGATATAGGGAAGTATCCCAGTTGGCTTGATAGTTACCCTCGACGTCAGGCAGAGTTGATGTACCGATCAAATTATCGTCTACGTAAAATTCAACTTTTCTAACTCCAATATCGTCGACGGCCTTGGCTGTTATCAAAAAAGGATTGGTAGCAATTACCTGATTCTCCGATATGTTGACTTCCAGCAGTTCGGGAGCAGTGGTATTGGTAAGCGTGTCTTGCATAGAAGAGATCAAATTTATTATCTCACCCCGGGTATCGTCGACTAATTGTGACGAAACCTTAGAGGTATTCCAAGGGGTTATTCCATCCAACCCGTTGAAATGGTATTTTTCGATTGCTGATCTAATTTTATCACTGTATTCGTCCGCAATCTCTTTGCCGAACTTTTCCCCTAGCTCTTTTACCAAAATATCCGCTTTTGTCAGGTACCGAGAATCATCAATCCCCTCTCTCAGAGATTCCCACTGTAAGGTTCTGACTGGCCCATCTGCTCCAGGATAAAGAGTATTGTGTTCCTGCCTAGGGCCGTCAAAATCATCATAAAAACTCGGGCCCTGGGTTAAAACCATCTTTTCGTGATAAACACTCCAAGATTGGTTATAATGCGCCATCACAGCATAGGGTGCTGTGCCATCTAAACCAAACCTGTGAGTCGCAAAGCCAAACACCATCCTGTTATAAGCGCCTCTCTCTTCCCAAGCTTGGTGGTAATAATGCTCACGTTCTCTCCTTTTCTCGATAGTCTTATTCCAGAGACTTTCAGTATATTCAGCAAAAGAGACTCTTGCCGGGCCGTCATGTTCATCAGCTTCTTTAGCACAATCAAAGCCTTTAGGAGAAAAAGCGTAATTTGGCAGGTCTGTCTCCTGAGTAGGGGATGCAACACCCTCCAAGCCATAAATATAAAATTCTGGGTCATCCATAGCCTCCACACACTCTGTCCGTATAGCAGTATATGCCTTTACCCCTAAATCATGGAATGCTTTAACTGCATTAATATGGTCCTCTGCTCTTGTGTCCAAGACAGTGTTTATATTTGGCTCATCTATGCCGTAAAAATAAGGATCAAGTCCCTGGTCGATTGCATGCTCGTTCATATGTTTGATATCGCCCCTGCGGATAGAAGCGAAAACTATCGGTCCGCTAAACCCCTTCCTTGCCAACAGATTTATTGTCCATTTTAACTCATTCCAATCACTCTGAAATAACACCAAGCCGTTATACCCAGCTTCCTTTATCTCATCGATATATTTGACATACATTTCTCGATCCATATAAAATTGACTATTGTGAAAACCATCACCTGCGATAGATTTTTGTTGGAAATATATCAGACGATCCTTGCCATCCGCAGGCAAAGAATATGGTAAAACTTCATAATGCAGAGCTATTTCCTCGCCGTCAACTAATTCTGGAGAAAAATTAATCTTTCCAGAATAATTCCCCGCAACCGCATCTTCAGGAGTATTTATCCGAATGTAGAATGTGTGAGTTTTATCCCCGGGCAAATCCAAGTTAAAAGTACTATTTATCTCTGGAGCGGTGTAAAGCTTGTCTTCTTCATCCCAGCCCGTGTCTGCGGCCACCAAGTTCTGCTCGTTATCTTTTACAAGCAATTCGGGAACGACTTCAACCGTATGTCCCCAAGAACCGGTACAATCGGAAGAATCTGGCTTATATCTGCACTGATCCCAAGTTTTGATGTTATATATTTCAATGTTATCATTTGAGATTATATTGTTTTCAAAAGATAAGTTAGAAATTGTAACATCTGTTTTGCCCAAATTTTGGTTGGCTCTAACTGAAAAAGTTATCGGCTCTATCTCACCCTGCGCCGCAACAGCAGACAAGCCTTCTTCTCCGATTATTCCCTCGGCTGGGGGCATATCGTCCGGTAAGACATAATCAAAAGTCGGTTTTTGGAATAAAACATAGGGACCTTGCAAAACTACATCAGCAAAATATGAGAATCTAGAACTAAATATATATATTAAAGCCAAAATAATAAGAAATACACTAACAATTATTATCGCTGTTAATCGTTTTTTGTTAAGCATGAAAAAAACGCCTATAATAAATTTATTATATCTCTTATTATTTTACCAACTATAAATAATATTTCATAGATGAAACATATTATAATCACACTATTCGGAAAAGTTCAGGGAGTTTTTTTTCGAGTTGCTGCTAAAAAAATGGCAGAAAAACTCCAAATAAATGGGTTCGTAAAAAACCTTAAAGATGGCTCCCTCTATTTGGAAGCAGAAGGGAGCGAGGAATCACTTGAAAAGTTTATCTTCTGGTGTAAAAAAGGCCCAAAATGGGCCTCAATAGAGAATCACGAGATTAAAGTTGGCGAGTTCGAAGGATTCGAATCGTTTAAAATTATTTAGTATCACTTTTATTAATGATAATTGAACCGTTCAAATAGTACTCAAGGTATTTTTTAATATTTAAATGTGTTTTTATCTCCTCCTCCGGTTGTTCTAAAAACTTTGGCTTCATTTTATCTGACGCAAAAGGCATCAACTCAGCCTGAACCTTATCTTCAGTAACGGTCAATTTTACAGCCAGCCCCTCCTGTGTTTCCTTGGAAAACCCCTGATCAAAGACAAAGTTGCCAAGAGAGTAAAATATCGGAACGTCGTTATATATTTCAATGTCTTGAACTACATGAGGATGAGAGCCGACTACCGCGCTTGCTCCTGCGTCAACCCAACCGTGAGCCAATCTCTCTTGAGTGCTGTTGTGCGTAGTCGCATATTCTGCTCCCCAGTGAGGAAACACAATCACAAATCTACCCTTCTCGGCCTGTATTGTGTCTTTAATTTTCTGATCTGGATTTATTCCCAAAAAACTCGCACATATGACACTGACTGGAATCTCTGTCTCAAATCGCAAGATTGAGCCCGCATCAAAACTATTTTGATACCCAGCATATTTAATACTATTTTGATCTAACAATGTTTGGGTGGTAGCGAAGCCATCAATCCCGGCATTTAGCGTATGGTTGTTTGCAAGAGAAACTCCGTCCATGTTTAAATATTTCAGTGCATCAAGCGTTTCTGGAGGCATATTGAAATTTAAACTATCATCTATCCAAACGTCTGCTATCGGTTCTGCTGACACCGGCCCTTCCAGGTTTGCAAATACAATATCTGAGTTAATAAATTTTGATTTATCTAAGTTGGAAAAAATTTCAGTTATCCCAATATTTTTAAAACTATGCCAGACGCCGCGATCAAACATCATGTCTCCAAAAAATGTAATCGTGGTTTCAGCTGGCTCCTCGACCACGCAGACCTCCGGTTGCACAAATGTGTCAGTTATTTCAGATACAATTTCGGATCTATTTAGAATTACAATTTCAAACAAAAAAAGCACATAGATAACAATAAATATAGAAATTAGCGCTTTCAATGTTTTTGAGACTCTCATCTTCCCCCTACTTTAACTTTAATTCCGCTTCACCTTCTTCTTCCATTTTATCTAGCCTAGTATAATAGTCTGGCAGTTCGTTCAAGTGAGCTAAAGCAATTTTTCCAGTTGTGAGCGGATCATCATCTGTTACATTGGTATTCTTGTCTTCAGTTCCATGTTCGAGCTCTACATCCATACCACGTCTAAATTGTTCAACATCAAACTCGCTCCAATCTATTCCAATTTTCCCACCTATCTCCCTAGCTTCTTCCGCGCTAAATTTCTTTTCACTGTGTGACATTATTCTCCTTATCAATTATTTTTATTAGATCTTCCTGTGCTCTCTCCAGTGTATCGTTTATAATTATGTGATCAAACCTCTCTGATTTTATAAGTTCCATGTCATACCTAGATATTCGAAGCTCTACCGCTTTTCGATTTTCTGTCTTTCTCTCCCACAAACGTTCTTTCGCCTCTTCAATATTTGAAGGTCGGACAAAGACCAGTACGACATTGTCGTATATATTTTTTAATCTCAAAGCCCCATTCACATCTAGCTCCATAATCACAATTTTGCCACTTTCCACTCCTTGTTCGATTTCGCTTTTCAAAGTGCCGTAGTGACAATCGTGAACAATCT
>CAYRRY010000010.1:0-2187 GCA_964426805.1 uncultured Candidatus Saccharibacteria bacterium
TGGCCTTGACCCCAGCCTTAAAAGGCATGGGGTATACGGCCAGAGTCAATTAATTTTAATCGCTTTTTGCGGGCAATTTTTAGCCGCTTCCGGCAAACAATCTGCATCTCCGTTGATAATGGTTGGCTTTCCATCATCACCAATACTTAAACCTTCGGGACATAAATCGACACAAATATTGCAACCAACACATTTTTCTTTGTTAATTTTCGCTGTCATCTTTTCCTTTTATTTAATAATATTAACTGCTAGTTTAAACGTTAGTTTATAACTTTTTTTCTCGCCCTATTTAAACTCTATTCTAATCCGATGAATACCTTGTATAATAGACCCGAAACCCGATACCTTCATTATTCGACGCCAGGTTTTTCTCTATTTTTTGCTTCCGGGGAATATTTTCTCCAGACATATATCAGTAAGAATCTTCACTCATAGAAGTCCCACATTTAGGACAATTAGTGCTGGCACAGGAAACTCCTCCAACACGAGGTATTGTTTCACCACATTCCAGACATTTACATTTGCCTAATTCTTCCGACCTTTGACCTGATTGAGCCATTCCTCTTCCTCTCCCGGTTCTCGGACCCTGACCTTGAGGTCCCGTCCCATCTTGTCCTGGCATAATTACTCCTTGTTTAACAATTATTATTATCTAATTTCAAATTATTTAAACATCAATAGCTAATAAAATAATTCTAATTAACATCCTGGTCAAAAATTCATATTTATATTACTTAATTCTTAGCTATCATAGTTCTATAATCCAGAAACGACAAACAAATGAATTTTATTATTTAAAACCAGTGTGTCAAATAAAAAATAAATTAAGAAATTTAATGACTCAACTGCTCTTCAATATTAGAAATTATTCCCTCAAAAATTATTCGATGCTTTGTACTTTTTATTGATATTGGTTCCATATTTACTAAAGAATCAACAAACCGTTTATCAAATTTAATTTTTCCCAATAACGGAATATTATTTTTTAAAAAGAAATCTTCAGTTTGCTTAGTGAAACTTTTATTTAAATCATATTTATTTATTATCACCCCACAAGGAATTCGAAAATGTTCAACAGTTTTTAAAGCACGTTTTAAATCGTTCAATCCTGACGGAGTTGGTTCAGTGACGGCAACAACAAAATCACTTCCTTGAACCGAAGCAATTACCGGACAGCCAACACCGGCAGCCGAATCCAGCAACATAATCTCTGCTTGTTGTTGTTTTGCTGATAAATATGCTTTTTCCTTAATCAGGGAAACTATTTTGCCAGATCCAGTTGAGCCAACCTTTAATTGTCCGGTAAAAATTCTGAAACCATATGGTGTTTCAGTATCAGCAATTTTCCCATTTTTTACCTTTACTAACTTTATCGCATTTTGTGGACAGACTAGTTGACAAGCTCCACATCCTTCGCAAAGCAATGAATTAAAAATTGGTTGATTTTTAAGATTGTCCCACTCAACAGCTCCGAAATTGCAAACATTATAACATTTTTTGCAACCGATACATTTTTTTTCGTCTAGCACTGCTTTTTCGTTAGTTTCCACCTTTTCCCAATTAAAAAAGTCTTTTTCGTCCAATCCCAACGCTAAAGCTAAGTTCGGAGCATCAGCATCACAATCAGCCACAACAATTTTTTTTCTTTTCGACAATAAAATCGCTAAATTTGAAGATAGTGTTGTTTTCCCTGTCCCGCCCTTTCCAGACAAAACTGTAATAATTTTCATTTCTTATTCTCCTCAAGATACTTTCTTAAATTAATTATTGTCTGGTCCTTTATTGCCTCTCCTGATGAGTAAGAATCAATTATTTTTTTACTGTATGGAATTTCAATAATGATTTCTGTTTTAAACTCTCTGGCAATTTTTTTAATTAGTTTTTTGTCACCAATATCTGATTTATTAAGTAAAATTTTCGCTGGAATTTTTAATATCTTTAAAAGCTCCAAAATTAATTTCAAATCGTGAGCGCCAAGAGGTGTCGGCTCAGAAACACAAATCGCCAAATCTGTCCCTTGCAAAGCAGAAATAACATTACAGTGAGTTCCCGGCGAAGTATCATAAATCATAAAATCAAATTCTTTTCCTTTCTTTTTGATTTCCTTTTTCAAAGCATTAACAACTGGTGATTCCTCTTCAACACCAATTTCAGTTTCGGCAGAAAGAAATTTTAAATTCTGATAAT
>CAYRRY010000010.1:2287-20667 GCA_964426805.1 uncultured Candidatus Saccharibacteria bacterium
TCCTCTTCAACACCAATTTCAGTTTCGGCAGAAAGAAATTTTAAATTCTGATAATCACCTTGATAAATCGTTCCAATTTTCTTCTTATCTTTTTCTATCGCATTATGTGGACAAGCAATCATACAAGCGGAACAACCAATGCATTGTTCGGGTACTAATACCGGATAATTACCCTCGACAAAAACAATCGCATGTTCTTTGCAAACTTCCGCACATCTTCCACACATCTGACATTTTTCTTTATTAATTTTGGGTATAGGCTGAAAAATATCTTTGATTTTTTTTCTTTTTATATCTAAAATCAGATGATCATTTGGGCAATCAACATCAGCATCAATAATTATTGTATTATATTTTTTCGTTAGCTCAACAGCCAAAGCCGTTGCAACAGTTGATTTTCCTGTTCCTCCCTTGCCACCAGTTATTGCAATTTTCATTTTTTCCTTAATTCTTATCTTATGCCAGCATGTTGCGGACCGCTAGAACCTGTTAACTCCTCAAGATTGCCAGCGAGAAAATCCTCTATTACTTTTTTAGTTTTTCCTTCGCCCTGAAAAATTTTAATTCCAAACTGTTCAAATATCGAGAATGCTCTAGGACCAACATTAACAGTAATTACTGCATCAACTTTTTCTCGAGCAACAGTCTCTCCAGCAGTTACGCCTGCCCCGCCCACCTGACTTTTAGCAGAATTTTCAATCGCTTTAAAATCTTTCACCTTCTTGTCCTCAACGTTAACTATTAAAAAATAATCACATCTGCCAAATTTATTATCGACGCTACCATCTAGATCATTTTCACTTGAACTTATTGCGATTTTCATTTAATCTCCATTAATTTTATTCTTTAAATATCTGAATTATATTATTTGTTTACTAACAAATTATACCATAACAATGCAAGCATGCTAAAAGATTAAGTTGATATTAAACGGCTAGTTTTTGATATTCACTACTTATAGTGTCCACTTCGGCAACTACAATTTTACTTTCCATTCTTTCTGACCATAATACAAAGATTATGTGTACACTCAATACCGTTATCGTCACAATACTTGATCGCTTGATCGCTTTCACTTCCCGGTTGCATCCAAACTTTTTTAATCCCCAATTTTTTTACATCTTTTAAAATTTCTTCCGTTGTTTTAGGTGGAATAACAAAAATAGCTGTTTCTATCACTACATTAACGTCCAAAATGCTTTTGTAAGCTTTTAAACCAAGAATCTTGTTCTCATTAAGATTTATCGGTATGGTTTTATATCCTGATTCCTTTAAATCTTTCAAAACCTTGTAACCGTATTTTTCTTTATTACTGCTAGCCCCGATTACAGCACAAAAATCTTTTTTGTTAAGAATCATCTTTTTTTAAAATATTTGATCAAATTTCAATCGCATCCCACGGACAAACTTTAGCAGCTTCTGACAAACAATCTGCGTTTTCATCCTTAATTACAGCAATACCATCATCCCCGATAGCGATAGCTTCAGGACAAGAGCTAACACAAACACCACAACCAGCACATTTTTCTCTATTAATTTTCGCCATTATATTTCCCTTTCATTTAACATTTATATATTTTTTGACCACAATCTAAATTATAACCAATTTAACACCTTTTAAACTCTTGATACAATTTGGTTTTTTGATCTATTGATCTATTTTCATCAATTTTAAAATCATTTTTGAAATATTGCCAAATTTATTATTTTTAAGTTTGTAAAATCTATCACGTCCCCTATTCTCATAATCTATTACTTCTAAATCTTTTAGTTTTTTTAAATGTTGAGAAACAGCTGATTGTGATAAACCACAATTTTTTACTAAACCGTTAACATTTCTCTTCTCATCCATTAAGCAAGAAAGTATTTTCAGCCTAGTAATATTTGAAAACGCTTTAGGCATTTTTTTCATCATAAAGATATATTAGCAAGTACTAATATGTTTGTCAACAGATTATTTTTTAATACTCCAGCTCTTCTTTCTTCGATGAAATGAAGGCAAACCAAGAACGAAGAATTCTTATTATTGTTTTAAACGGTGCTTCAATAAGAAAATCCAATGCTAGTAAAAACGGATTCAATCTATTTAATTGATCAGACATCATCCGACCTATTTTTATAAATGGCAAAAAGGCAAGTTCTACCACTGAAGTAACTGAGTCCTGCCTACCTCGCTTTACTATTAGCTCTTTTGAGGCAGTACGGATTCGAAAAGAGAGAAATGAAACTGCTGAAACAAAGATAAGAAAAAGTATGATAGAAATAATACTAAATTCCAAAACAACTAATCCCCAGACAACAAGAACCAATATGGCGAGCGAAATTAATGAGAGCAAATAACCGAAAACTGTAGATGTCCTGCTCTCTTTCTTGTACCCTATCTCTATCTTATTTTCGGTTGCCAGTTTCCCCTGCCAAATTATCTCCTCGAGTGCCACCAAAATCTGATTGCTATTTTTTGAAGCTATCTTAGGGATAGTAAGACCGGAGAGAAACATGAGAGCTGGCGGAAGAGATATGTTTACCGAAAGGGCCAACCAAATTACTTCACCGTGAAGATACCGATCAATTGGAACCTCGAGTAAAAATGCAAGAATTATCTTTGTCAAAAACACAAAAACCAGGGCGCGGAGAGTGCCTCGCCAAATTTTATTGTTTGATTCCTGTTTTAGCGACTCGTAAACCTCCATACAATTTTGAATCAAAATAGAGGGATTATCTTCAACAATCTTTTTGGTAATATCTTTCGACAGAAGTGTGGTCCGAAAAACCACAAAAGGAGAAGCGAGATTTCTAGTAGCAATCAAGCACTGATTGCGGAAGGGGTGATTGATATGTTTGTCTATTCTATTCATGAAGGGATCGACGCTTCTGGAGATTTTTTGTATATCCTCTTTTGATAAATTTTTCCACTTGGGCTCAATCATAAGCAAAGTATAGTAGCTAAGCAAACTGACATCTGGTTTTAAAACATTGGTTATGACCGCAAGTTTTATCTGGATATTGCAATCTTCTTTGGAAATCTGAGACTTTTTATGATCAAAATTGTTTTTAACCGCATCAAAAACAAAATCGATAAATTTCATGTCCGCATCTTTGGGATTCACAATCTCCTCTATCTCCGCTGCACACAAACCAGAAAAATATTGAACTATCTCTGTTTTTGTTTTGTAGCCTGAATTTGCAACCCGAATAATATCTAAATGCTTTTGAAGCACTGCTTCTATTTCTTTGAATTTATCTTTGTCGATTGTTTTTGGTGTTATGTAGTTTGCCCAAACCAACTCGTTGATCAGATTGTTCAAAAGACGATCTGGCTTAATCTTCGGCATCATCACGATGTTTCTCTTCAAGATCCTAGCTATAGCGCTTTTAAAAATCAGATGCGACTCCTGATACTCTACCGCTGCCCGAATTTTTTCATACCAAACAGCAGAAGTGACCTTGGCATCATTGTCATGTTCCTTTTTTGCCTCAATATTGATACCTTCAAAATCACCTACTAGCGCAAGTGAGGAATTGGTTATATTTTTCTTTATATTTTCTTGCATGCAATCATATTATAGCAAGCTTCCCAAAATATCAATTTTATGATAGTTTATTTGTTGATATGAAAAAGATATTTTCCCACAAACCGGTGATGCTCCAAGAGGTGCTTTCGGCCTTTGAATACCTAAAAGGCAGGAAAAGTGCCATTTTTGTTGATGGAACTCTGGGTCTTGCTGGGCATAGTTTGGCTATCGCTAACGAGCTAAAAGCAAAAAGAAAAAAGATTAAAGTTGTTGGTATTGATAAAGACCAAGAAGCGCTCGTTATTGCTAAAAAGAATATTGAGGAGGCTGAATTATCGGATTCGTTCACTTTAGTTTATGATGATTTTTCGAATATCAAAGAAATAATAAAAGGACTCAAAGAAAGCAACGTCGATGGAATCTTGCTTGACCTAGGAGTCTCTTCGATGCAACTAGACGACAAGTCTCGAGGCTTCTCTTTCGAAGACAGAGAACAACTTCTCGATATGCGTATGAATAAAAATCAACACAAGGATGCGGAATATGTTTTAAATAATTATTCCAAACACGATTTAGAAAATGTGCTCAAAGATGGCGAGGAGAAATTTTACAAAAATATAACCAAACTAGTAATTGAAGCTAGAAAAATTAAAAGAATAAAAACCGTAGGAGAACTAGTCAAGATAATCGAACAAGCGTATCCTTTGAAACTTAAAGCTAAAAAAACGAACTTCGCTACTGGCACTTTTCGCGCCCTTCGTCTTGAAGTAAACGACGAGATATCTGACTTAGAAAAAACTATAGAAAAACTGATGAGCGTACTATCTCCGGGTGGAAAATTAGCAATTATATCTTTTCATTCACTCGAGGACAGGATAGTTAAACATAAATTTCGTACGTTAGAAAACCCCTGTACCTGTCCCCCCAAACAGCCCTATTGCACCTGTGGAAAGAAAGCTAGTCTCAAGGTGTTGACCAAAAAACCAATCATGCCTAGCGATGACGAGGTAGCCGAAAACCCACGTTCCAGGTCAGCAAAACTTAGAATTGTAGAAAAAATATAAAGGGTATTAAGCCCTTTTCACGTTTTGATTATTTGACTATAGTGTCATGTAATAACAAGTAAAAACAAGAGAATTGCTTGACTCAACCTGCATTTTTTTAGATAATGTATATAGAAGAAAATTGAGGCTAGTGAAAAGCCTAAATAATGGAGGGATTAGATGCAACTTCCCACTTGGGATGTATTTATTGGCTTGGCGTTTGTCATAGGCATTGCTTATGGTTTTATTTTGCGCCGAGAAAAAACCATAACAACTCTTTTGTCTACCTACATTGGCCTGGTTATCGCTAGTAGCTTCTCTGACAGCATATTTAGCTTCTTCCAAGGCGATACTGTAATAGCTAACCAGATTTGGATTAAGTCCAACGCTTCTCTCTCGACTATATCAATCGCCGTCTTCCTAATATCAACTCTGTTGGTTTCTGGCTCGATAAATTCCTCCAGCACTAGATCGGGAGACACGTCTCCACTAGAAGTAATTCTCTTTAGCGCCTTAAACGTGGCCTTGATAATATCTATTATTTTGGGCTTCCTGCCCGAAGAAGCGATAACAACGACTCTAGAGGGATCGAAAGCTGCGAGCACAATATTTGCCTTTAGAACTTGGTGGGTAGTAGTGCCTCCGATTGCTCTAATAATTATGAATTTTAGAAGAAAATAATATAATTAAGTTTTTACTATGATATTTTTACGATGGATACTAAATACTTTTATTCTGATGCTAGTTGCCCACCTTGCCCCCGGTGTTTCTATTGAATCTTTTTGGTCTGCACTTATTACTTCACTAATATTTGGTCTAATAAACGCAGTTATAAGACCGGCTTTACTTCTTCTGACTTTGCCGATAAATTTCTTAACTCTAGGCCTATTTACACTAGTAATAAATGCTCTTATGTTTTGGCTAGCCGGGTCAATAGTGAAGGGACTTTCGATAGATAACTTCTGGTCAGCATTTTTCGCCGCCCTTCTTTACTGGTTGATAGTAATGGTTGTAAACTACATTGAAAAACCAAAAGTAAAAGTAGTCAAATAATTGACGAAGTGATGGATATGATATATAATCATTGAGTCTTGAGCCATCTAGCTTGGCTTTTTTCTTATCATGGATCGTTAGTCCCGATGCAACAAAGTTGTTCGGGATCCCGATAGGCTCAAGCCTCATCGGGACTCAATTGGTAATAATAATGAATCCTTGCGTTTACATTCTTTTACTTGAGAATAGCCAATATTACATTGGTGCAACCACAAACCTCCCAAGAAGAATCAAGGAACATGATAAGTTATGCAAACCAGGCACAAAATATAAGAAAGTTGTAAAGATATTGTTTGTCCAAGAATGTAGTTCATTCGGCAAAGCGCGTAGCGCAGAACACAAGCTGAAAAAATATAAAAGCAGGACAGTATTGAACAAGATCATCAAAGACGGCTTCATGAAAAGTATGGATCGTTAGCTCAATTGGTAGAGCAGTGGCCTTTTAAGCCATTGGTTCCGGGTTCGAGTCCCGGGCGATCCACCAAAAAAACTTCAACCTTATGGTTGTTTTTTTGTTTAGTTCAAAAAAATATTACTGCATTATCTTGATAAATACATCTGAAGGGATATCAACTTTACCCATTTGCTTCATCCTTTTCTTTCCCTTTTTTTGTTTATCTAGGAGCTTATTTTTTCGAGTTACATCTCCTCCGTAGAGGTTGGCTGTGACATCTTTTCTCATAGCTGAGAGTCTCTCTGAGGCTATGATTGATGAGCCGATAGCGGCTTGTATTTTTATCTCAAAGTTTTGTCGTGGAATAAGCTCTTTTAGTTTCGATACGATCTTCCTAGCCACAGCTTGAGAGCTTGGCTTGTATACTATAGTACTCATAGCCTCCACTTTGTCTTCTGCTACCAAGATATCAACTTTAGCAAGATTACCAGCTCTGTTTTCAATAAAATCGTAATTCATTGACGCATAGCCCGAAGACAAACTTTTTAGCTGATCATAGAAATCTGTTATGATTTCGGCCATCGGTATTTCGTAACTCAGAACCACTCTTCTTTCATCCAGGTAATCAGTATTTTTGTATATCGCTCTCCTGCTCTGACAGAGATCCATGATAGAGCCGACGTACTCTTTGTTGGTGATAATCTCCAAACTTGTCCATGGCTCAAGGATGGATTCATATCGACTAGAATCGGGCAATTCTGATATTTTTTCAACTACTTTCTCCCCGCCATCCTGCATAATTAATTTATAAACTACGCTTGGGGTAGTGATAACTAAATCAAGATCCGATTCTCTCTCTAATCTCTCTCGAACAATATCAAGATGCAACATACCCAAAAACCCGCAGCGAAAACCCTGTCCGAGCATATCTGAACGTTCCGGTTCGTATTCAAGTGCTGCATCGTTTAGCTTTAGTTTTTCTATCGCCTCTTTTAGATCTGGATATCTATCGCTTTCGGTACAGAATATGGATGCAAAAACAAACGGCTTAACTTTTTTGTATCCAGCAAGAGGGGAATCGGCTGATTTTTTCTTGAGTGTTATGGTATCACCAACGCGCGCTTCTGAAACTTCCTTGAACCCGGTGATAGCGTATCCGATTTCTCCCGCCGATAGGGGAGAGTGGGGAACATAGCCCGGAGAGAATATGCCTATCTCTTCTACTTTGCTTAAACTTTTTGTTTGCATTAGTTTTATTTCGTCTCCATTTTTTATACTACCCTTCTTCACCCTGAAGTAGGCAACCACTCCCCTATAGTTGTCATAAACAGAATCGAAAATCAGCGCTTTTAGCTCTTCCCCCTCCTCTACTTTGGGGGCTGGCACTGTTTCAATTATTTTATTAAGGATTTTTTCTGCACCTTCTCCGGTTTTTGCAGAAGCCTGAATTATATCTTCCTTTTTACAACCCAGTAGTTTTACAATTTCGTTTGATACTTCCTCCACTCTAGCCGCTGGAAGATCGATTTTGTTTAGAACTGGAATAATCTCTAAATCATGCTCAATCGCCGCATATAAAGTTGATAGTGTTTGTGCCTCCACTCCCTGAGTGGCGTCCACCAAAATAACCGCTCCCTCCACAGCAGCCAAAGAACGTGAAACTTCGTATGAAAAATCGACATGGCCCGGAGTATCTATCAAGTTTAAAATATAATCCTTGTAGTTCATGCGAACTGGTGTCAACTTTATGGTGATACCACGCTCTCGCTCCAAATCCATCTGGTCCAATATTTGCTCTTTCATATCTCTTTTTTCCACAGTATTTGTTAACTCCAAAAGACGATCGGCCATGGTAGATTTTCCATGGTCGATATGTGCAATAATGCAAAAATTTCTGATGTTATTTTTATTCATAGCAAGTATTGATATTAGCACACTTTGCGCACTATTAGTAGCTAAGCCCTAAAGTCTTTTAGTATTTTGATATTATCTACATCTCCACGGCCCTTATTGCTAGGAGTTTCAATTATTCCACAAACATCTTTTAACTTGGGGTGATTTACAATATATTCGAAAGCTTCTTTGCCGATAAATCCCTCTCCGATGTCAGCATGGCGATCTTTCTTTGAATTTAGCTCTACAGCAGAATCGTTCAAATGCAGGCAGACTAGTCTGCTTATACCAAGAGATGAATCAATTTTGTTCAACAGATCATCAATGCCCACTTTGTTGCTTATGTCGTAGCCCGATCCAAAAGCATGAGCAGTATCCAATGTGATTTTTAATCTATCCGAGCCAACGGCATCAATTATCTCTGCCAATTCTTCTATAGTGTCGCCGATGATATTTCCAGAGCCTGCAGAATTTTCGAGTATTAGAAAAGGCTTTTTTGGTGATTTTGCTAAAACCTCTTTGATTGCGCTTACTACTTTTGGAAGTACTTCGCTAAATTCTGCGCCTTTTGTAGAACCCACGTGAAAGTTGACTCCGAGCGCTCCCAGCTTTTCAGCTTTCTCCATATCATCAACCAGAGTTTTTATTGACGATTCTAAATTGAAAGGATTTGAAGATGCTAGATTAATAAGGTATATGCTGTGAATTATTATCGGGTGGATATTTTTCACTTTATTCAGCTCAACAAACTTTTTTATCTCCGCCTCATCTATCTCCATCGGATTCCAGCGCTGTGGTGCATTTACAAAAATCTGCATGCATTCACAACCAATATCAGCCGCTCGTGTTACGGCTTCTGAGAAAGGTTTTCTTGTAGAAACATGTGCTCCAATTTTCATTTTATTTTCCCCGAATATATGTTATTTATCATATCATGAAACTTTTTCTGACCTCCGCAAGAAGGGTGACGAACGTATATCGATTTCTGCCCGATGTTTTTAAGAGCTATCTCGGCGACCCTTCCAATTGAAATGATTCTCGACGGCTTGAACCAATCAATTAATATCTCAAGATATTTGCTCCCTATTTTAACTTCTTCTTTATTGGGAATCCTATTGGAAAAAGGTTTATTTTTTGGGTAGCAATGGAAGGGGTACGCGTTGAATGTTAACGGATATGAGCCCACCCTTTTCATGGCTTCATATATATTGATTATTGTTCGAGGGGCCTCAAGTTCTCTTTTAGGGGAGAAGTAAATTCTTTTGACCCAATCTTTTTCGACAGTTTGTTGAAGTCGTTTTCTGAATAAAGAAATACTCCGCTTCGCCTTGTTCCGTTGTGACCTGCAGATTCTCCAACCCATAAGTCGGTGACATTTCTTTTCCTTTGAGCGTCCAAATAGCTGATTAAATTCTTTTTTCTGATTTTATCAGCATTGGGCAAATCATACTTCGTGCAAACTTCTGAATATTGATTGAAAACATTTTCCCCACCCTCCCTAGACAGCATGTTTACAAAGTTCTCTGCATTCATATTAATCTTCCAATACTGACTTGTTGCCTACTTTAATAAACTCCACACTCAAATCATCTGTATCTATTAAAGCAGCATGTCCATGCTCCGAAGAGGCCAATTTAACGATCTTTGTACTACCGAGATATGCTGTGCCCCATTGGTGATGAATATGCCCGCAGATATGAACCTTTGGCGAATCAAGCAAATTCTTTTTTTGACCGATAGGGGAGTGGGTATCATTTTTTGACCAGTTATGAACTCCCGGTGGCGGCACATGAGAAATAAAATATGTTCCCCCTATTTTTATCTGTTCTTTTATTTTTTCTCCCTGGTACTGCCCAGCCCACGATGCAGGGGAGCCCCCTACCCCAGTTATTTTTTCGCAGCCTACTTCCGCCACTCTCCCCTCTACCGACCTGATAGCTGCTTGCAGTTTATAATAGCTCCTCCCAAAATCGTTGTTCCCAGGCACCCAATAAAAAGGAATATTTAAATTTTTAAATTTTTCTATCGCTTTCTCAGCATACAGAATGGGTTCACCCATATTTACAAAATCACCCGCAAATATGACCGCGTCTAGTTTATTATTTTTAATATAATGAACAATATTGTCTAGCGATTTATTATTTGCATGTAGGTCTGAGAATAGAAAAAACTTCACTCCTGCCTCACATTTCCCGTTACTTCGATATAATCAGTGAAACTTTTCACATCTGAAAATTCAATATTTCCCGTTTGGTTTAGTTTATTGTTGACCGAACTTATTATGTAGTCGTTAAGAGCTTCCTTTATTGTGGCGGGCAAGTTCACAAAACCGGCGTTTGCATCTGATATTTTTAGCTCCAACTTCTTATCAACAATCTCTGGAACGACTAACACTTCAACTGAAAAAGAGAGAATACTATCAGATGTTTTTCCCCTTATGACTATCCCTCGCTCCTCTATCTCAAGCGTTGCTTTTTTGAGTGGAAAGTTTGGATTATCAACCCCCATAAACTGCGCCATCTCCTCTTCGAAAATTTTAGTAACTATCGCTTCACCACTCTCTTTGCCCTCAAACTTATCTTGAAAATAATCCCCGATATGCTCATCTTCAATTTCGTACGAAGAAGTAGGAAGTTCCAGCTCATAGTTGGTGTTTAAATTATTTTTTGTCCAGATTAATCCCCAAACAATAAGTAAAAAAATAATCACCAAGGTGATTATGATTAGCGGCAAAGAGCAGGAAGAGATAAACTTTTTTTTATCCAAATCTTCATAGAAATCGCCCAAATTGTCTTTTTTCTTTATGGGAGACATGTATTACTTCTTAGTTATTTTTCTTGAAAATGCCCAAGTTATCTCTTCAAAATTAAACAAATATGCCAGCATGATATATATAGCAGCGCCCACAAACGTTGTTAATAGTGCTTGCCATAAAACACCAAAGAATGTATTTAAATTTAGGAAAGATGCAAAGTAGTGCATCGCGAACCAGGCAACGGTAGCTGCGATACCAGCGATTAGGGTAATTTTTATCAGAGAATATAAAACTTTTTTATCCAGCACTTCTTTGTGCTTTTTAGCAAGCATAAAGTAAAGAGCTACTGCGTTGAAGAAGCTACCGATACTAAATGCTAGAGCCAAACCTGCTACTCCCATGCTGGAGGAGAGAGGATATCCAAAAGCTACACTAATCACTACGGTCAGAATAGATATTGTCATCGGAGTGGTAGTATTTTTCATAGCGTAGAAAGATCTAGCCAAAATAGGTATTAGCCCCTGAAATAATAGCGAGAGAGAGAAATATCCCAAAGCCATGGCCGTCATCCGCGTGTCGTCCCAAACAAAGTGACCCGAACCCAGAATCAAACGCACGATCTGTGCTCGAAGCATAATAAATAAGAGAGAGATTGGAATCAAGAAAAAAGCGATGCTTCGGATAGACCTGCCTAAGTAAAAAGTATATTTATCGTATCTCTTCTCAGCAATTGCGGTGGTGAGTGTCGGAAAAACTGCAGTTGCAAAAGAGGTGCCAAAGACTACTGTCGGCATGGTTTGAATATTGTTTGCAAAATTGAAAGCGGTGATTGAACCAGAGGCAAGAGCAGAGGCAAGAGCGGTATATACTAATAGCATTATCTGGTTCATGCCGAGCCCTATGGTGCGAGGAATCATAAGTTTTACAACTTTTCGTACATTTTTATCGGCGTAGTTAAACAATAATCGATAGTTGTAGCCAAGCCTCTTGGCTGTAGGCAACTGAACTATAAAGTGAAGAATCGAGCCCAAAATAACAAAATAAATAACTCCCTTTATCCCAATTGAAGGTCCCACTAAGACAGCGCCAACAATGATAGAGAGATTGTATATCAGCGGGGCAATAGAATATGCTACAAATCGGTTATAAGAATTTAAGATGCCTGACAAGAAATATGAAATCGAGAAAAATATCGGTGTCAGCATAAGAAGTCTTGAAAGCTCAACTGTTTTCGCCATACGTTCGGGATCAAAACTTGGAACTACGAATTTTGTAAGATAGGGCATCAGAAAATAAAAGAGAACAGCCAAGACAGCCAAAATTAAAACTCCGATATTCATCAGAGAATTAGTCAGATCCCAAGAGTCTTCTTTTTTATCTTTTGCCTTTAGATCACAAAAAACTGGTATAAAGGCAGACGAGATCGCTCCCAAAATAAGAAAATTGAAAATCAGATCCGGGATCCTAAAAGCTGCGAAATATATATCTAGTTCTGAAGTTGGTATATAGGTTGCTAAAAATCTATCCCTCAAAAGCCCCAAGACATTACTCAAAGTAAGAGTTATTACCAAAATAATACTAGCCCCGCGAACAGAGTTTTTTGAATTTACAAAAGATTTGAATCGACCAACCATGCTACTTTTTCTTTTTACCTTCAATTATTTCAACAAACTCATCTTTCAAAATAGTCTCTTTCTTCAACAGTTCATTTGAAAGATTTTTGATATTGGTTCTATGCTTTTTGATAATTTCACGGGCCGATGATCTTCCTTTGTCTATAAAGGAGGATATCTCCCCATCGATCAATGATGCAACATCGTCTGAATAATTTCTCTGCTCTGTCATCTCCTTGCCCAAAAAAGGCATTTCCTCTTTGTGACCGTAAGTTTGTGGACCAAGTTTTTCGCTCATACCGAATTCAACCACCATTTTTCTAGCCAAAAGCGTTGCTCGTTTCAAATCGTTTTGCGCACCGGTTGAGATATTTTCTTTTCCGAAAAACTCTTCCTCTGCCACTCTTCCACCTAGGAGCGATGCTATCTGATCCTCAAACTTCGCTTTGGTTTCAAGACGCGTATCTCTCTCTGGCAAACTCCAGGTATAACCCAAAGCCGTACCACGAGAAACTATTGATATCTTGTGGACTGGATCGGTATGTTTTGAGAAATGTCCCACAACAGCGTGCCCCGCCTCATGTATAGCTGTAATATTTTTCTCTTCGTCGGTCAATATTCTGCTCTTTCTCTCTGGTCCCATCATCACTTTTTCTATAGCTTCATCTAAATTGTGCTGGGTGACAGTTTTTCTGTTCTTCCTGGCAGCCAAGATCGCTGCTTCGTTGGTTAGGTTTTTTATATCTGCACCTGAAAAACCAGCAGTAGAGCCAGCAATACTGTCTAAATCAACTTTTTTCTCCATCGGTTTATTTTTTGTGTGAACTTTCAGAATAGCTTCTCGCTCAATTCTATCTGGAAGGTCGATAACCACTTGACGGTCGAACCTGCCCGGTCGAAGAAGTGCTGGATCTAGCACGTCTGGTCTGTTGGTCGCGGCCATAATTATTACATTGTCTTTTGTATCGAAACCGTCCATCTCAACTAATATTTGATTCAATGTTTGTTCTCGCTCGTCGTGACTTCCGCCTAAACCAGATCCACGTTGGCGACCGATCGCATCTAACTCATCTACAAAGATGATTGCTGGAGCATTTCTTTTGGCTTTCAAAAATAAATCCCGAACCCGAGAAGCTCCCACTCCGACAAACATCTCTACAAATTCTGAAGCTGATATTGAGAAAAATGGCACCTTGGCTTCTCCGGCCACAGCCTTGGCTAACATAGTTTTACCAGTTCCTGGGGGGCCTATCAAAAGTACACCTCGAGGAATCTCTGCTCCTAAATCTCTGAATTTTTTAGGTGTTTTCAAGAATTCTACTACCTCCATAAGCTCCTGTTTAGGTTCAACTAAGCCCGCCACATCGTCGAAAGTTGTTTTTGAACCCATAGCAAGTTTTGCCGAGGATTTGCCGAAACTCATAGCTTTGTTGTTTGCCCCAGAAGCGCTTCGAAGCATAAACCAGATAAAACCTCCGATAAGTAATATCGGAAGCAATGTCGAGAGTAGTGTATACCAAACCATGCTTCCACTGGTATCCTCAACTGTAATCTTTACCTTATCTGAAGTTATATCATATTCATTTAGTCCAACGCCCGGTTCTTTGTAAGCCTTTATCTTGCCCTCTTCTTTGAGCTCAGCTGTAACAAGATTGTCTTTAATCACAATCTCTTCAATCTCTTCATCCTCAACTTTAGCAGCAATCTCAGAGAGGCTGACCTCTTCTATCTCTTCATTGTTAGCTGAAAAATAGCTCGATACCAAGACCAAAGCTATAATTATTCCAATAATCCAATATATCAGATTATTATTTGATGGTTTCTTCATATTTCTCCAAATAAAAAATTAATGTCGCAATATTCAAGACAGATAAATCTTACCATTTTTAATCTCAACTCGCAAAGAGTGGGGGAGAGGTAGATGTTTTCCTCCCTCTTTATTTTCGATCATGGTTAAAATATTTTCAATATGAGTTTTACTTATATCTTTATCGTATCCCAATTGTGATGCAGATTTAATAAGCAGATTTGACTGGATGATTTTTTCAAGTTTTTCGAACTTATCTATGTCAATCTCAATCTTTTTCCCGCTTTTTTTGGCCAAAACATCATAATTACTCAGGACAACCTTGTCGATATACTCGCCCTGATCCTCCATAAGCTTCGAGAAGTTCTTGATATTTGAGGCAGCTTTTGGATTTAGCTTAACAAGTCCGGGCATGACATGGCGCCGAATATAATTTCGACTATATTTCACGTCATCGTTGGTTTTATCGTGACAAAACTCCTGACCCCGCTCCTCAAGATATTTCAACACCTCATCTTTTGAAAAATCGAGTAGGGGACGGATGAATTTTTCTCGAACCACGGGGATCGATTTTAGTCCCCTGGGGCCACTACCCCTAACTAGACGAAATACGAAGGTCTCAGCCAAGTCGTCCGAATTGTGTGCAATGGCGATCTTCGCTCCCCTAGCCTCTTTTGTAATTTTTTCAAAAAAGTCGTATCTCGCTTCCCTGGCCTCCTGTTCACTTTTCATGAGCCTACCGCCCTTGTGGCTCTCTTTGATCAGATCGACTCCCCTGTCTCGGCAGAGCTCAACCACGAACTCCTCATCCCTATCGCTATCGGCACCTCGAATCTTATGATTGTAGTGACATGCTGATAATTTGATACCTAGCTTATCTTTTAATTCATTCAATAGATCGAACAAGCAAACCGAATCCGGTCCCCCGCTTAGTGCAACAAAAATCTCGTCGCCCTCTTTGATAAGGTCAGTTTTTTTCAAGTTCCGCTCGAACTTGGATAATAGATTTTTTTGGGAGATTTTTTTATTCATAATTTGTAACTTATACTAACACGAAACGTAGATGATTTAAAGCTATTTCCTGAGGACACTCTTTGGAAGCATCGTCTGCTATAGCACTATATAATGCTATAGTGTCCATACTAAATATTATTAGAATAATTTTTTACTATAGCTCTCTAGAGAGCTATAGTAAAACGTCATGTTGCTTGCTTTGCCATGATCAAATAATAATTATCAGTATTGTAATTGAACAAAAAAAGAAATTCAATCATAAAGATTGAATTCTATTTTGGTAGCAGGGGGGAGATTTGGTCACTCATTCCCGCCTGTTGGCGGGATGCTCGACCCCGTCTCGCGCTCAGTCGCGCTCCGACATTCAAATCTCATTCCAGACAAAAATGAAATTCTATTTTGGTAGCAGGGGGGAGATTTGAACTCCCGACCTCGGGCTTATGAGTCCCGCGCTCTAACCAACTGAGCTACCCTGCCAAATGAATTAACATAGTCATTATATAAAAAAAGCCTTCAAAAGTGAAGGGGTTTTGGTAGCGGGAGTCGGATTTGAACCGACGACCTCGTGGTTATGAGCCACGCGAGCTACCAGACTGCTCCATCCCGCATCGTCACCAACAAGCTAAAAATAACATAAATCAAAAATTAATGCAAGGTAAAATCTAACTCGAGTACACTTGTTTATTATTTTTCTTCGATCGCTTGAGATCTTTTTATGTATACTCCCCCGCCATAAAGAACTAGGCCGAGAAGTTCAAACCAGATAAAATATGGACACATGTCTGAAGGTCTATAGTAATCATGAAAAATCCAATGAATCAGATATAGCGCCACGCCCGCAAATACCGGCCAAAACCAAACTACAAGCTGTTTCTTGTCTTTATTGAAATAGCCTAGCAATATCAGTGTTAAGGCAAAAGCAGCTAGAAGGACCCACCACCAGAAACAAACTGTCCGATCCTCCGTCTCAGCACCAAGCGCCTCACCCTCGTCATCTTTGTTAACCTTTAGCGCCACCTCATCTATCGGTTTATCTCCCTCTTCTTCTGTATTAAGACCAGTTCCGGTTGAGGAATTAACATTTGTAGAGTTAAAATCAGTAGTAACAGCTACATCGCCCCCCTCTTCAGGCTCAGCAGTATCGGTAGATTCGTTGCCCATCAAAAAATCGAATGAAAAAGTTGAAGTGCCCATGTGTTCATTGCCAACTGATTCCGGCAAATAAGCTCGAATATCAACATCTGCCACACCCCCTGGAGCTATAGAGCCAATAATTACATCACTATCAGGGCTAGACTTGATATCTGAGATAGTTTTTGACCAAACTGGAGAGCCTAAAACGGAGGGCTCTATTACCAACACATCAGCCAAAGGACCTAGAGTATTTTGGGTGGCAATTGAAAAAGAGTGAGGCAAGGTTCCCTGATTTGTAACTGTTACTGTCTTTGTAATCTCAAAGCCTGGATAAATATTAGTTTCGTTGAAAAGTGGTCCGCTCCCTGCATATTCAATCTTCAAAACTCCGGCATTTACTGTTTCTGCATATATTTTCAAAGCATTGCCTGTTGTCAGTGCTAAACCAAGAGCAACCGAAAAGATCGCAATAAGTAAAAGATAGTTTTTCTTGAATAATTTATATATCTTAGACATTTGGACCTCCTGGAGTTGGAGATATTGAATTAGTAAAATCTGAATAGCTATCAGTATCAACTCCGTTTGGATCGCGCGAAGATGAACCACCTTGTGGAGCAGACACAATTGAAGGATTTAAAATAGATATATCACTCCCCCAACTTAAAGAGTCAACTGGATTGCCTTCACTATCAAATAATTGTAAATTGTCTCCATCATTTACTAATCCATTAAATAATTTAGATCCGTCTAAAGCAATTTTGTGAGCATTACTTGGGATAAGTGGCCAATTAGATATTGTGCTTGCGTTTGCACAAACTACAGAAAATTGGCCAGGATCAAGTATATAGTTTTGATTGATTGTCTCTACTCCAGTCGATTTATTTTTGAAATACCAATTTTTTATATTAATTGCCATCTCCCCAGCATTATATATTTCGATCCACTCAGCATTAGGGCCGCCGTGAACTATATCTGGATTATAGTATACTTCGTTAATAACAATGCCGTTGCTTTGAGAATCTGGGGGTTCTGGGTCGCCTGCGTCCCAAACGCCCGCGGTGAAAGTATTGCCCGAGACTGAAACAGAATCTGAAAAATAAGCTCCAGTGAACGAAATGCCCATGAAAATAACTGCAAACGGGAGAATGTATTTTTTTATTTTATTTACCATTTTCTATCCTTTCCTTTACGTTCTTTCTTTTTCTCTGCTCTGTCTGAAACAATCTTCTTGCCTTCAACTTTTATTTTTTTTACCTCTTCGTAAATAATTATTGTGGTTGGGATTATTATTATCAGGATTAATCCAGGTAATGTTTTTATATATCCTATCAAGTAGCCGATCAAGGGAATCCCGAATAGGTATCTTCCTATTATTCTTTCCTCGTCAACGATTACCCTGTCCACACTCTCGTTTGCATCTCCCTTTGTTTGATAAGTCTTTTCTCCATTCTCCTTTTGGATCTCAACTATTCTGTGCGTTGTAGTTTTGTTCGTTGAGTTCGCCTCATTGAATGTAATTATATTATCAACATGATAGCTTGTGGCTAGCTGAGAGACTATCATAGTTCCAACTCCGATAGTCGGCTCCATTGATCCGGACATGACTGAATATAGTTTGTAATTATTCTCAATCGGCAAAAGGGATATAACAACCAACAAAGCAAGTAGCAGCAAAATGGCGAATATCAAGTTTTCTACAATTTTCAATACTAATTTAAAGTTTTTCATCTTTATCAGTCGCCTAAATAAATAGGCGACTTAAAAAACAAAAACTAAAAGTAGGTAACTCCTGTATGTGATTGTTCTGCATCGAAAGTCAAATCAAACGTTGCTGTCTTGCCTTGCCAAACGTTTCCCAAGGTTGAAGGAACTTTAAAATCAATTGGCATAGTTATGGTTTCTCCAGGCTGAAGCATTTTTGCTGCTGTTGCGTCTCTGTAAACAGCAGTTCCCAAGACATCAATATCAGTAAGCCATGGGTTAACTGGTTGTCCATTGCCCCAATCAGGAGTATAAATCCCTTGATCATAAGTTGGAACTTGAGCATAAACAGTAACTCTAACTTGGCCCAAAAGACCATCTGGGTCTACGATGTTATCAGTGCCAACAAACAAGTAATCGACCGGCAAGCTTCCGTCATTGGTTATTTTAACCCATTTTCG
>CAYRRY010000011.1:0-20400 GCA_964426805.1 uncultured Candidatus Saccharibacteria bacterium
ATATGTATCTGCAATACAAAAAGATTGGTAAGTGGTCGGACTATCTATACGGAGAGCGGGCATATATTATTCTTTCCCTAGTTGCAAAATCTATTTTGGCTTGGATTGTTTTTTCAGGAACCCTACAACCGTAATTAATAATTTATAGCACTATGTTTCTATTTCAACGGCTCACACTTTTTGTGTGAGCCGTTGAGTATTGTAGAGTGAATAAGCTTATATTATTGCCTCCCCGCGCTTGAACAGCACGGGGAGTACAGCTTCGTCCTCTAAGGAGGGCGGTCTGGGCAAAGGTTCTTGAGCGACTCTTGGATTGTTCGCATGTATAGCTCGTCTGTTTCTGCGAGAATCAGCCTCATCAAGCCGCGATCATATCTCGGTTTCATGGCTTATTCTGCCTTTCTCGAGCCGAATTGGACAATCATATTAAGTATATTGCATAACAACAAATTTTGCCAGAGAAATCACTGTGTATATTGGATTAATTACAGTTGAGAAATCGGAAGCTTAGCTTTAAAAATATGCTGAAAAATGCTATAATGAGCACATATCAAGGCATAGATTGTCCAAAGGAGCACATGAAGAGTACATACGTAAATATTATCCTGATTGATGATAAAAAAAGGGTGCTGATGCAACTTCGGGACAATATCCCGAATATCAACTTTCCTGGTATTTGGTGTTTGCCTGGAGGTGCTATCGATGAGGGCGAAAATGATATAGATGCTGTTATCCGCGAATGTGAAGAGGAAACGGAATATCAATTGAAAGACCCTAAGCTCTATAAAGCTTATCCATATACTTTTATGGAAGGCGACCCGATTACAGCTTTTTATACTGAACAATACGATGGCAAACAAAAGATAGTTTGTCACGAGGGTGAAAAGATGGTTTTTTTAACAAAAGAACAAATTGAAAAATATGAAATGTTCCCCACTCACAAAGAAACAATAGTTGAAGTTATAGACAACTTAAATGAATAAAGATGAAACCCAAAAAAGAATAGAGAAATTGCGGGTGGAGATAGACGATCACCGCTATCGTTATAATGTGCTCGACAATCCGATTATTTCAGATGCAGTTTATGATTCTCTTTTTCATGAACTTACAAAACTCGAAGAAGAATATCCTGATTTAATTATTCCTGAATCACCTTCTCAACGTGTTGGCGCCGAGCCTGCTAAAAAATTTGAAAAGGTTAAGCATGAGAAGCGAATGCTTTCTATAAACGACGTTTTCGACTTTGAAGAACTTAAGAAGTGGGAAGATCGTCTGAAAAAACTTGGTGCCGAAAAAGCTATAAAGGAAAACGGATATTTCGTAGAATTAAAAATGGATGGCTTAGCCACAGCGCTAAAGTATGAAAAAGGAATATTAGTTCAAGGCGCAACCAGAGGAGATGGAACGGTGGGCGAGGAAGTAACTCAGAACATAAAAACTATAGATAGTATCCCATTAAAATTAGATGTTAAGAAAAAAATTGGCAGCATAAGCGACGAGATCCTGAAACAAGTTCAGGAAGATAAGCTGGAGGTAAGGGGCGAAGTCTTTTTATCAAAAGATGATTTTGAAAAACTGAATAAAGCACGAGAAAAAGAGGGGTTGCCTAGTTATGCAAATCCTAGAAACATCGCTGCAGGTTCTATCCGTCAGCTTGACTCAAAAGTAACCGCCAAGCGCGATCTAGACTTTTTTGTTTACTCTGTACTAAATGATATTAATCTAAATTTTCATCACGAAGAACATGATTTAGCCGAAGCGCTAGGTTTCAAAATAAATAAAAACAACATACGGTGTAAAAACCTTGATGAAATTCAGGGGTATCTAGAAAAATGGGACAAGGACCGAGATAAATTGCCCTACCAGACAGACGGAGTAGTAGTTATTTTAGATGATAAAAAAGCATTTGATCGACTCGGTTCTGTCGGGAAGGCGCCTAGGGCGATGATAGCCTATAAATTCCCTGCAGAAGAGGCGACATCGGTTGTGAAAGACATTATCGTGCAAGTTGGTCGAACGGGCAAACTAACTCCAGTAGCTATTATGGAGCCGACATTGGTGGCTGGTTCAACGGTTTCTAGGGCGACTTTGCACAACGGGGAGGAGATAGGGCGAAAAGATGTCCGGATCGGTGATACTGTGGTGATCCGAAAAGCAGGCGACGTTATACCAGAAGTGGTAGAGCCGATAAAAAAGATGCGCTCTGGAGATGAGAAGAAATTTAAAATGCCAAACGCTTGTCCTGTTTGCGGTGGCCAGGTGATAAAAAAAGAGGGCGAAGTTGATCATTACTGCGCCGACCCAGAGTGTTCAGTAAGGCAGAGAAGGCAGTTGGACTTTTTTGTATCTAAAAAAGCTTTTGATATCGATGGCTTGGGACCAAAAATTATAGAACAACTTATGGAGCAGGAGCTGGTAGATGACCCAACTGATCTTTTTGAACTAACGATAGGGGATTTGCAACCTCTCGAGCGCTTTGCTGAAAAATCGGCAGAAAATACAATTGAAGCAATAGAGAATAGTAAAAAAATCGATTTAGATAAGTTTATTTATGCACTTGGGATAAGGCATGTAGGCACGGAGACAGCGGTGGACGTAGCTAAACATTTCGGAGAACTGAAGCATATACTAAAGGCGGAAGATGGAGAGTACGAGAAAATATACGGCATAGGGGAGAGAGTTGCCGATTCTCTAAAAGATTATTTTGGGAAAAAGAAAAATATTTTAATGATAGAAAAATTACAGAAACTGGGAGTGAAAATTCTTTCCTACCACTCCCCTGTTCTCAAGAATAAACTAGATGGAAAAAGCTTTGTGGTGACGGGTTCGCTTGAGAGTATGCCCCGCGACGATGCACACAAGAAAATCGTTTCTTTCGGCGGAAAAGTTTCATCTTCGGTTACTTCCAAGACAGATTTTATAGTAGCAGGCGAGAGCCCAGGGTCAAAGATTGATAAGGCGAAGAAATTTGGAACTAAGGTATTGAGTGAAGAAGAGTTTATAAAATTGATTTCGTAGATAAATTAAAAATTTAAGTTTACAAATATCTCACAAGATTGACTCAGGTGAGATATTTTTGTATATTCAGTGCAGAGTTCACACATGTACACAAAGCCACGAGGAGGCGGATGACATGGCTGTTGAAGAAGCTCCGAGGAGGAAGGTGTCCCTGCCCAGCCCGTCGGCCGCACAGAAGAAGTGGGCCACCGTGATTGTCGCCCTCGCTATACCGGTCGCCGGGTTTCTGATGAGGGACGCCCTCTGGGGCGTTTTGACCCAGAACCTGAATGTGCTGGGAGTGGCTATATTCGTGGTTGGGCTCTTGATCCTGGCAGTCGCGATAGTCATGGTCAAGGTGACTGACGAGGTGTCTGCCGGATCTGTTGCAGCCCTACTTGTGGGGATAGTAGTTCTCCTCTTAGGCATGGTGGTTTGGGCTGGTGTGTGGCCAGTGACTGTGCCACCGACTTGAGATGACGACGCAAGAACCGATCCCGACTGGCGTCCCCTGTCCAAAGGAGACGCCAGTGTTGTTTTATTTTGAGAAAAATCGGTCTAGTAATATATACCTTGTCAATCTTGAAGTTGGGGATAAGAAGTGATAGAATTAATAGGAACTAGGCGTTAGCTTCTTAGATTTTTAGGAACGCTAATTATTATTTATTTTGAAAAATGACAAAATTATCTAAAAAAGATGTTGAACATATTGCAAAGCTTTCGAAGCTGAAACTTAGTGAGTCTGAAAAAGAGAAATTTGCTAGTCAGCTTTCAGGCGTTATTGAATATGTAGAACAGCTCGACGAAGTCGATACAGAGGGCGTGGAGCCAACTTCTCAGGTGACAGGTCTAGAAAATATCTATAGAGAAGACGAAGTGAAGAGAAGCTCTATTAAACACGAAGAGATTGAAAAAAATGCTCCAGGTTTTGATGGTGAAAGCTTTATAGTGCCAGGAGTATTTAATAAATAAAATATGGAAAATCTATACAAACTAACACTAAAAGAAGCTTCGGATAAACTAGAAAAAGGCGAGATCACTTCGCTCGAACTTACCAATTCAGTTCTTCAGAGAATCGAAGAGGTGGAGCCGAAGGTAGAGGCTTTTATCACCGTTACAAAAGAACTCGCCATAAAACAGGCAGAGGAATCTGACAAGCGAAGAGGAGAAGGAAAAACGCTCTCGCCTGTTGATGGAATTCCAATTGCAGTTAAGGATCTCTATTGTACAAAAGGAGTTCGTACGACTGCTGCTTCTAAAATTTTAGATGATTTTGTTCCTTCGTTCGAATCAACCGCAACCAAAAAATTGCTAGATGCTGGGGCAGTAATGGTTGGAAAAACAAATTTGGATCAGTTCGCTATGGGTTCGAGCACAGAAACCTCGGCTTATAAGCAGACAAAAAATCCCTGGGACCTAACCAGAATTCCTGGTGGCTCTTCGGGCGGTTCGGCCGCTGCCGTAGCTGCTGATATGTGCACTGCAGCGCTAGGCACAGATACTGGCGGATCGATAAGACAGCCAGCCAATCTGTGCAACATAGTGGGTCTAAAACCGACATATGGTCGTGTGTCTAGATACGGTGTGATGGCTATGGCTTCTTCGCTAGATTGTATTGGCCCGATGACAAAAACAGTTGAGGATGCTTCAATATTGCTCCAAATTCTGGCTGGCAAAGATGAAAAAGACGCGACCACACTCCCCGACCCGGTTCCGGATTATTCGAAAACACTTAAAAAAGATATAAAAGGCATAAAAATCGGCATTCCAAAAGAATTTTTTGGCGAAGGCATGAATTCAGAGTCTGAAAAAATTGTTAAGGATGCTATAGAAAAACTAAAAGAGCAGGGCGCAGAGATAAAAACAATATCACTTCCCTCCATTAAATACGCTTTGGCAGTTTACTATGTTTTGATGCCGGCAGAAGTTGCTTCAAACTTGGCTAGATACGATGGAGTTCGATATGGGCATTCAAAAATTAAAGACAATAAAAGCGACGTGAAGGATCTGGATGATGTATATGTGACTAGTCGAACTGAAGGTTTTGGAGATGAAGCAAAGAGAAGAATAATGCTTGGAAACTACGTTCTCTCTTCTGGTTACTACGATGCTTACTATAAGAAAGCTCAACAAGTTCGAACAATTGTAAAGGAAGAGTTTGAAAAAGAATTTGAAGAAGTTGATCTTATGGTTACACCAGTTTCTCCCGGTCCGGCTTTCAAGCTTGGTGAAAAAACTGATGATCCCTTAACTATGTACTTAGAAGATATTCATACTGTCCCCATCAACCCAGCTGGGGTTCCGGCTATTAGTATTCCCGCAGGATTTACAAAAGATAATTTACCAGTTGGTATGCAGATAATCGGTCCACAGCTTGGAGAAGAAAAGATATTTCAAGTAGCTCGAGCTTTTGAGAAGGCGACGGATTTTCACCACCAACGCCCAAGTTTATAAGAAGTTCGGCCGTCACTGATTTTTTTTCACTGATTAACACAGATTATTTAAAAATATTCATCCCAAGAAGCTAAAATCTAAGAAGCTAATACCTGAGCAATTATGACAAAAGAAAACATCACAGAAATGTGTAAAAAAGAAAACATTAGATTCATTCATCTACAGTTTTCGGATTTGGACGGAATTGTCAAAAGTGTTGAAATACCGGTTTCAAAACTCAAAGATACTTTACAAAGCGGTGCTTGGTTCGATGGCTCTTCGGTAGAGGGGTTTGCTAGAATCGCCGAGTCAGATATGTTTTTGAGCCCAGATCTAGACACTTTCTCCATCCTTCCTTGGGAGAGCGAAGAGGAGATAAAGTCAGCTAGAATTATTTGTAATGTATTAACCCCAGATGGAGAGCCTTTTGAAGGGGACCCCAGGTCAATATTGAAAAGAAATATCGAGCAAGCGAAGAAAAAAGGATATGTTTACAATGTAGGTCCAGAGCTAGAGTTTTTTCTGTTCGGCAAAGATGAAGAGAGCAAACCAGTTTTGAAACCGATTGACTCGGCTGGATACTTTGATTTCTCGGCAGATTGGGCGTCGAGCGTTAGAAAAGAGATATCAAACGCAGCGGAGGCGATGGGGATAGAGATTGAAACCATCCATCATGAAGTTGCAAAAAGCCAACATGAAGTTGATTTCAAATACTGTGATGCGTTGCGCGCTGCTGACAATGTGATTACCCTAAAATTTATCATCAAAGCGATAGCTTCTCGTCACGGTTTACATGCAACTTTTATGCCGAAACCGATGTATGGTGTAAGTGGTTCCGGAATGCATGTTCATCAGAGTTTGGCGAAAAACGGAAAAAATCTTTTCTATGATGGTAAAGACAAGTATTGTCTTTCGGATCTCGCCAAGCAGTTTATCGCTGGTCAGCTAAAAGAAGCAACAGGAATCTGCATGGTTATGTCACCTTTGGTCAATTCATATAAAAGGCTAGTTCCTGGCTACGAAGCCCCAGTATATCTATCTTGGGCTAGGGTGAATAGATCGGCTTTGATCAGAGTGCCAAGATTTTCTGAGGGCAACAAAGAGGCAGCAAGGATAGAGCTTCGTTCACCTGACCCTTCATGCAATCCATACCTTGCTTTTTCAGTCATGCTTGGCGCGGGCATGAAAGGCGTAGAGGAAAAGATGGATCCACCGAAACCAGTTGAGGAAAATATATATGAGATGGATGAAGGAGAAAGATATTCGAGAAATATCAAAACTCTTCCAGACTCTCTAGGCGCTGCGGTCAAAGAATTTTCCAAATCAAAAGTCGCAAAAGAAGCGCTTGGAGATCACTGTTTTGAGCGACTGCTTGATTCAAACAAACTCGAATGGGACAACTATCGTTTGCGGGTGAGTGACTGGGAAGTAGACGAGTATTTAGAAAAATATTAAATAATATTTAACAATGGGAAGACGCGAAAGATTGAGAAAAACCAGGAAAGAAGAAGTTCTTGAAGCCAACAAAGCTGAAATTGAAGAAAGAAGAAAGCGCAAAGATTTGTTCGTTGGTTTTTGGAAAAAACCTGTTTTTTGGGTTTATGTAGTAGGTTTTTTGTTGATTGGAGCCTATCCATTTTATATTGGTTATTCAAAGAAAGAGGTAGCTATGGCAGCAGATGAAGCAGTAATGCATACGTCGATGGGAGACATCACATTTAGATTGTTCGAGAGTGATGCGCCGAAGACGGTAGAAAATTATCAAAAATTATCAAGCGATGGTTTTTACGATGGTCTGATATTTCACAGAGTGATTGAGAAATTTATGATTCAGGGTGGAGACCCAAATGGAGATGGAACTGGTGGGCCGGGATATCAGTTCGAAGATGAGATAAATGAGCACAAGATGGTGGCTGGAAGTGTGGCTATGGCCAACTCTGGAGAAAATACTAACGGAAGTCAATTCTTTATCGTTACTGAGGAGGCGCAAACCCATCTAGATGGTAAGCACACCGTTTTTGGCGAAGTAACAGAGGGTATGGATGTGGCTCTTGAAATATCCCGGGTTGCGGTAGATGCTGATGACAAACCGATAACACCGGTTTATATAAATTCTGTAGATTTTAAATAAAAAATTATGGGCAAAAAGAATTACAAAAATCAGCCGACTGCGTTAGAAACTATTGTTACAGGGATATTCAAAGGTTTGTGGTGGCTAATCAAGCTTCCTTTCGGAGGTTTGAAAAAGAAGTCAGGTTTTTCAAATGAAGATAAACAGGCTATAAATAAAAAGAGGTCTGAGATTGAAGATTTAACCAAGTCAGAAAACGTGATTGAGTTGAAACATGCGGTTATGGAATCTGACAAGCTAGTTGATAAAGTCTTGCGGTTAAAAGGATATGGAGATGGAACATTTGCTGATAGATTGAAAAAAGCGGAACAATATATGGATAGAAAAGTTTATCAGGATTTATGGGATGGCCACAAAGTCAGAAATAGAATCGCCCATGACGAGAGCCATATAACTGATACGGAATTGAAACAGGCAATAGGCAAATTATTAAGATATGTGAGGATATAATGTTAGACGGCGCAGGAAGAGACCAAGTACCAGAACCCGAAGAACCTATTGGAGTTGTTGAATCTTCCGAAATAGACGAAGAGAAAGAAGGCCTAATAGATGAGTTAAAAATTGTTTACGGGGAGGATCCTGGGAAGAAATATAACAATTTGCTTAGATCGTTTAAATTAAAAAAAACATCTTTATTAGTGATGCTTGAATCTGAAGGAATGTATGATGATACTAACCTGGCGCACCGATCTACAAAAAAGTTGTCTTCCGAAATCAAAAGTCTTCAAGAAGAATATGGGATTGATGAAGGACTATATTCTGCATATGAAAAATTTGAAGGTATTGGAATGGAGAGAGTTTGGGAATTGGAGTTGGGGGAGATAAGGAAAGTAATAGATTTTTATAAAAAAGCCGAATTAATATATCAGGAATTGTTAGAACGTAAATTTTCTCCAGAGGTAATTAGACAATGAATTTTAAAACTACAATCGGATTAGAAATACACGTTCAGCTTGCAACCAAGTCGAAGCTTTTCTGTAGTTGCGACAACAATGCCGAAGGCAAAGCGCCAAACACCAATGTTTGTCCTATTTGTTTGGGCATGCCGGGAACACTGCCTGTCATCAACAAAAAAGCTATTACATACGCTATAAAAGCGGGGTTAGCGCTGAATTGCAAGATAAACGATTTTTCCAAGTTTGATCGGAAACATTATTTCTATCCAGACTTACCTGTTGGATATCAGATAAGTCAGCTCGATAAACCGATCTGCGGTGCTGGTTATCTGAAAATTGATGATAACAAAATTCGAATAAATAGAATTCACCTAGAAAATGATGCCGGAAAACTTATCCACAAAGGTGATAAAAGTTTGGTTGATTTAAACCGAGCTGGTACTCCGCTAGTGGAGATAGTGACAGAACCGGATATAACTTCACCGGAAGAAGCTAAAAAGTTCTTAAAAGAGCTACAGTTGATTATCAAATACTTGGGAATTTCTGAGGCGAGTATGGAGAAAGGACACCTGAGGTGTGATGCGAATATCGATGTCAAAGATGATTCTGGAAATATGTCGGAGATAGTAGAGCTTAAAAACCTAAACTCATTTAAATTTATTGGAAAAGCACTAAACCTAGAAGTTGAAAGATTGCAAAACAAACACAAGGACTGGTCGGAAGGAATAAAAAAAGTAACACGTGGATACGATAGCAAAAAAAATATTACTTATGCACAAAGAGAGAAAGAGGCAGCCTCGGACTATAGATATTTCCCAGAACCAGATTTGCCACCGACAAATATTGTTACCGACGAAGAGCTGGATGTTGAAAAAATCAAAGAGAAGATGGGCCATACTCCAGCGACTTTGCGAGAAAAATTAACAACAAATGAAGTGCCGGAGGCGGTTGTTGAAAAGATAGTATCAAGCACAGATCATGCAAGCTATGTAGGAGATGTTGAAAAGGTTACAAAAGAATTGGCGCTTTGGGTCACCGAAGAGATCAACTTTCAAATCGCAAATCATAAGATTAGTTATAGCGAATATAAAAAGAATGTTCCAATTTCAAGATTGTCTGAGCTTTTGAATCTAGTAAAAGCTGACAAGATAACGCAAAACATTGCTAAAGATGTTTTTTCAAAGATGGTTAAGAGTGGAAAATCTGCCGTGGAGATAATTTCTGATGAAGGACTGGATGAGAAAGCTGATAGTGGCGAGATGGAGGAGATGATCCAAGAGATAATTGATGCCAATCCGGGAGAAGCGGAAAGACTAAAAGCGGGCGATAAGAAATTGATTGGATTTTTCATGGGTGCTGTGATGCGCGAGACTAAAGGTAGGGCGAATCCAAAAGAGGCAACTGAAATATTGAACAAACTTATCGGGTAGTAATATGTGGATGGATATTTTACAAAAATTTTATGAACCGATAGTAGTCTTTGCGCCGAAGATTCCGCTTTTGATAGTTGGTTTGATAGCAGGAATATTAATTATTAGATTGCTTTTGGTTTTGATGGAACGAACTTTGAAAATCGCTCGCGCCCCCAAGGCGCTTTCTGGAATTGTTATCTCATTGGTAGCTATTATACTTTGGATAATGCTTTTCTCAGAGATTGCTCGCGAACTTGGATTATCATCTGTAGCAGTCACTATTTCGGGTTCACTTATTGTTTTGGGTCTAGCCTTGGCAAATGGAGCAAGCAGTTTGACTTCAGATATTATTGCAGGGGTTTTCATAGCCAAAGACGATGATTTCGAGGTTGGTTTTACTGTTAGTAACGGCAAAGTTAAAGGAATCGTCCAGAAGATTGATATTCGAAAAGTAAGGATTATTGATAAAGATGGTATTCTGCATATAGTTCCTAACGCATCGATTGACAAGTCTGGTTGGAGTATAATAGAGAGAGGCCCAAAAGATAATAAAATTGAAAAAAAACGAATATATTTAAAAAACAAAAAGGATTAACATGGATGAAAAACTAAAAAACAGAAGAAGAGGAAAATCTTTTCTACTTTCAGTTTTGATTGTGGTTATAAGTTTGGTGGTCGGCATGATCGGAGGAGTTAGCGGAATTATTCTTCTCGGCGCCAACGACGGTGAATATGCGAAAAAGATAGGAATTGAGAATGTAGAGATACCCACGACCAGAACTGAAAAGATAATTGTAGAAGAGTCAAATGCGATAATTTCGGCAACTGAAAAAGTTTCGCCCTCTGTTGTCTCGGTAATCTCGAAGCAAGTTTATCAAGATGTATTTGGGCGAACCTTGGAAGCAAGCGGAGCCGGTACTGGTTTTATTATAACCTCAGATGGTTTAATAATTACTAACAAGCATGTGGTTTCGAGTGAAAATACGGAGTACACGGTGGTGATGGCAGATGGTAAGTCTTACGATGCCGAAGTTAAATCACGTGATCCTTTCAACGACTTAGCTGTTTTGAAAATTGACGCCAAAAACTTGCCAGTTGTAGAGCTTGGAGACTCTGATCAGTTAGATGTTGGCCAGTGGGTGGTAGCGGTTGGAAACGCTCTAGGACAATACAAAAACACAGTAACAGCAGGCATTATATCTGCTAAAAATAGAGATGTGGAAACGGCCGCAACAGCTTCTTTGGCCGCAGAGACTTTGTCTGATATGCTCCAAACGGATGCAGCTATTAATCCTGGAAACTCTGGCGGACCGCTGGTGAACCTTTTGGGACAGGTAGTGGGTATCAACACAGCGGTGGCCACTGATGCGCAGGGGATAGGGTTTGCAATACCGATTAATGTTGCGAAATCAGCGATTGACTCTATAAAAGATACAGGTAAAATTATAAGACCGTATTTGGGGGTACGCTATGTTGCAGTGACAAAAGATATTGCCGAACAGAACGACCTACCATATGAATACGGTGCGATAATAATTCGTGGCTCCGGTATTGGTCAAGTCGCAGTAGTTCCCGGTTCGCCTGCCGACAAAGCCGATCTTGAAGAAAATAATATTATATTGGAAGTTGACGGGGAGAGAATAGACGCTAATATTACACTCTTAGCCTTGATACAAAAATACTCAGTGGACGATGAAGTGGAGCTCAAGATCTATGACGATGGAGAAGAGAGATATATAAGAGTGACTTTGGAAGAGATGAAATAAATATTTGATAGAATATAAAAAAGGCCCTGAGCAATCGAGGGTCTTTTTTATATTTACTAAGAGTTTTTAAGTGGGTGGCTGACCGCAAGACGAGAGCGGTCAGCCGGGTGCTGTGGCGGTTACTGCTACTCAGTGGCGGCTGCATGGGCGACCTTCCTCTTTTCTGTCATCAACTTGTAATCAGTGTCTAGCCACCACTTTTCTTCGCGGTAGACTAAGCTGTGCTCAGCTTCCCCGCGACAGTACGCCAATGAATGGCTGATCTGATCAACTAAGCCATTACAACCAGCGACCGGGCACTTATCGGGAGGGGGATTGGCGAATGTAGTCATGAGCTGGTCAACCTCCTCGCCTTGTTTTTAACAGCTTTGCTCACTCCTTGTATAGCAGATAATAGATGTTAGGTCAATACTTTCAGCACTCTTTTCTTGTCTTCGAGGTCAGCAATTATCTTTATTTTCGAGTTCTTATATAGTTTTTTTGCATATATACTAATACTTTCAATATTTCGTGGGTCTGCTTCAATTAAAATCATACCATCGTCGTTGATACGAGTCAGTGCTTGTTTGAGGAAATTATTTATTATTTTTGTTCCGTTTTTATGCGCAAATATCGCATTAGTTGGCTCATACGATATTGGAATTTTCCAATGCTTTTTACTTTTAACTTTTAACTTTTTACTTAAAATGGGTACATAGGGGAGGTTGGCTATTATTAGATCATATTTTTTTGGCATTTTTGAGTTTGAGAAGAGATCGGAGAGGAAAAATCTAATTTTCTTATTTACTTTGTGATTTTTCGCATTTTTTCTTGCTACGTAGAGTGCTTTTTTGGAAATATCAGAAGCGTAGAAACTAGGCATTGGGATAGAGCTTCTTAGCTTCAAAGTTTCTAATGCTAAAGAAATAATAATATTTCCACTACCTGTTCCAATGTCCAGAATAGATAATTGTGGTTTTTCAGTATTGGGTAGTTTTTTACTTAATTCATAATTCTTAATTCGTAATTCCAGAAGCTGCATGGCAATTTCTACCAGCATTTCCGATTCCGGTCGGGGAACGAGAACATTTTTGTTAATATAAAAATCATAGCTGAAAAACTCTTTATGTTTTGTAATGTAGGCTATCGGTTCACCCTTTTTCCTGCGACGTATTAGCCTCCGAAACTTTGAATATGCAGAATTAGTTAATGGCTCATACGTGTGAGCCATTAGATATTCATGAGGTTTATTCAGCGTAAATTCAAGCAAAACTCTAGCATCAATTTCTGGGGTAGGGGAACCGGCTTGATCTAGCTCTTGAGCGCTTTTTTTGAGGATATTTTGAATATCCATGATTACTTACTAGCTTCGAGTTTGCGGTTTTTATCTTCTTCAACTAGTGCATCCATGATCGGGGCCATGTCGCCATTCATTATTTTCGGGAGATTGTGCCACGATTGATTTATTCTATGATCTGTAACTCTATCTTGTGGAAAGTTGTAAGTTCTAATTTTTTCAGACCTATCGCCTGAGCCGATTTGAGATCTTCTTTCATCTTTGCGTTCTTTGGCATTTTTTTCCTCTTCGGATGCCAATAAACGAGATCGTAAGATGCTCATTGCTTTGGCTCTGTTTTTGTGTTGGCTTTTTTCATCTTGGCAGGTGACTATAACTCCGGTGGGGATGTGGGTTACTCTTACAGCAGAATCTGTAGTATTTACACTCTGACCTCCTGGACCGCTTGAGCGGAAAACATCAACTCGGAGATCTTCGTTTTTTATCTCTATATCTTTCTCTTCTGCTTCTGGCAGAACGGCAACGGTTATAGTGGAGGTGTGAACCCTTCCCTGGGACTCTGTTTCTGGGACACGTTGTACTCTGTGGACTCCACTTTCATACTTTAGATATGCATAGACTTTTGCTCCGCTTATTCCACAAGCAACATATTTCAAACCATCGGTGGAGGTATTTTGCTGGGATAGAATGGAGGGTTTGAATCCTGCCGATTCTGCGTATTTTAAATATGCTCGAAAAAGTTCAGATGCAAAAAGCTCAGATTCATCTCCGCCAGCGGCTGGACGAATTTCGAGAATTACATCTTTGTTGTCGTTTGGGTCTTCTGGCACAAGGATGATCTCAATATCTTTCTCGAGAGCTTTGATTTGAGTATTTAGCTCCATTAGTTCAACTTCCGCCATCTCTGCTAATTCTTGGTCTTCACCTGCATCGATGATCTCTTGGTTTTCCTTAATATTTTTTTCAATATTAAAATACTTCTTGATAGTAGATACTTTGTCCTCCATGGTTGATTTCTGTTTGGAGAGAGTGGAGAGCTTCGTGGGGTCGGAAGCATTGTCGGGGTTCAATATCTCTTTTTCAAGTCGATTGTATTCGTCGAGAATAATTTGTAGTTTTTTGTTCATGTTGGTTTGATATTTGAAATTAATAATTTTGATTTAAAAAAACCGCCAGGTTTTTACCATGTCGGTTTTATTATATCAAAGTATCGCTATTTCTTGTCAGACTTCTCTTGTTTTGTCTTTGGGGCGGATTTCTCAGTTTTTGCCTTTGCCTTCTGCTGGTCGTCTTTTGGCTGATTTGGTTTTTTGTCTGCTATATGTTTCTTGGCTGCATCCTGTCTCATTTTGAATTTATCAACACGACCGGCGGTATCAACTAATTTCTCTTTTCCGGTGAAGAAAGGGTGGCATGCTGAGCAGATTTCAACTGAAATCTCTTTGTCTGTGGACCCAACCAAAAATTCTGCGCCACAAGCGCATTTGATCTTTGCATCGGAATTGTAATTTGGATGTGTGTCTTTTTTCATTTAATTTATGAATCTAAAAATATCTGATAACGAAACTAGATTAGCATAAATATATCCGCTGGTCAACAAATAGAGTTGAAAGAGTAAGGATTTTATGCTAGAGTTGTACTTGCATTAAAGATTTAAATAAATACGCACGTCTCTCTACAACATCCTTGCCCTGATTAATCAGGGTAACTGTGAGACGGAGGCAATAAGAAAGGATTAAAAGAATGACGAATTTACCTTCTCTTCGAGATTTGCTCGAAGCAGGCGTTCACTTTGGACACAAAACATCACGTTGGAACCCTCAGATGGAGGAGAATCTTTTTACTTCAAAATCTGGTGTTCACGTTATCAATTTAGAGAAAACTTCCGAGATGCTCGAAAAAGCAGCCAAGTTTCTAGCTGGAACCTCGGCAGAGGGCAAGACAATTTTGTTTGTTGGAACCAAGAAACAGGCGCAGGATATCGTGAAAAAAGAGGCGATAGCTTGTGGTATGCCTTATGTAACTGAGCGTTGGCTTGGTGGACTTCTTACAAACTTTGCAATAGTACGAAGAGCTTCGGAGAAGCTAAAAGATGCAAAAGAGAGAAAAGCGAGTGACGAGTACGAAAAATTATCGACCAGAGATAGCGTGAGGCTTGATAAGGAGATAGAAAAGAGAGAAACTTTGGTTGGTGGCTTGGTGAATATGATTAAGAAGCCGGATTTGATTATTTTGATTGGTTCTCAGGACGAGAAAAATGCACTTACAGAGAGTAAATATAGCAAAATCCCTGTAATTGCATTAGTTGATAGTAATTCTGATCCGAGAGGCATCACATACCCAATTCCTGCAAACGACGATGCTACCAAGTCCATAGAGCTTTTCGTCAAGTTGTTTTCCAAGATTGTTCTAGAGAATAAAAAGAAGATAGCAGTAAAGAAATAAAGGAAAACATCACTGCCGATTTTATTCATTGATTAGCATTGATAAAATATTAACCTAAAAAGCTAAAGCCTAAGAAGCTAATAGCCATTACAAAGTGAGGTATATATGACCAAGATAAGTGCAAAAGATATTGCAGCACTTCGAGCAAAAACTGACTTGCCGATGATGGAGGTAAAACAGGCCCTAGTTGAAGTGGGTGGAGATGAGAAAAAAGCGATTGAGGTTCTGAAGAAAAAAGGTTTGAAGAAGGTTGCCAAAAAATCTGGCAGAGAAACTTGCAATGGATTGGTGGAGAGCTACACTCATGACGGAAGAATCGGAGTAATTGTTGAAGTTAGTGCAGAAACTGATTTTGTGGCAAAAAACGATCAATTCAAAGAGTTTGTTCATAATTTAGCACTTCATGTTGCGGCATCAAATCCAAAGTATCTTTCAGAGAGTGATATTCCCAAAGCTGAACTAGACAAAGAGAAGAAGGGCTTTGCAGCTGAAGCCGAAAAAGAGGGTAAACCCGCAGAGATTGCAAAGAAAATTGCTGAAGGTAAGATGAAAAAGTATTTCGAAGAGGTCTGTCTTTTGAATCAGCCTTTTATAAAAGATGATAAAAAAACCATTTCCGATCTCTTGACTGAATTAGTGGCCAAGATCGGTGAAAATATAAAAATCGCTCGTTTTGTGCGATTTGAACTAGGTGATTAGACTTCAATAAACGGAGTATTGTTGATAGAATAAGATTGGTAGTAAATAATTAATGTAGCCTAAAATGACATTAAAAATTTTGAAAGAAGTTGATTCGAAAATGGAGATGGCCATTTTGAGACTGGAGGAGGAATTATCCAAGATACGAACAGGTAGAGCCCAGTCTTCTCTAGTTGAAAATATTACTGTTTCTTATTACGGATCAGAGGTGATGTTAAAGGAACTTGCCTCTATCTCTATTCCTGAGCCGACCTTGATTCAGATGTCTCCTTTTGATAAAAATTCTATCGGTGACATCGAAACTGCTATTCGAAATTCAGATTTGGGTCTATCCCCGATAAACGACGGAAACTTTATCCGCATTGTTTTACCTGCTTTGACAGAAGAGAGAAGAATTGAACTTTCAAAGAAGGTGAAAAGCACTGGAGAAGAAGCTAAGGTTTCACTTCGAAACATCCGAAAAGATGCATGGGGTCGGGTGCAAGCAGAGGAGAAGTCTGGCGCGGCGACGGAAGATGATAAATATCAAGCTGAAAAAGAATTGAACGAACTGATCGAGAAGATGAATAAGCAGGTAGACGAGCTAACTAAGAAAAAAGAAGAAGAAATAATGAAGCTGTAACAAATTATGATAACAACAATAATTACATTTTTGATAGTTTTGGGCATACTGGTTTTTGTTCATGAGCTGGGTCACTTTATCGCTGCAAAAAGAGCAGGAGTTGTTGTGGAAGAATTCTCAATATTTATTCCTCCAAGAATCTGGTCCAAAAAGGTCGGAGAGACTAGATACTCCATCAATCTGATTCCTTTCGGTGGATATGTGAAGATGCTAGGGGAGATGGATGAGAGCAAAAATCCACGTTCATACGGTAATCAAACACCTTTCAAGCGATTCATGATCTCAATTGCTGGAGTGTTGGTAAACATTGTGTTCGCTTGGGCTATTCTAACTGTCGGTTTTGCGGCAGGTATGCCCCCTTTAGTTTCAGATCCCGATTCACTTCCTGGTGAAAAAAATGTCAATGGCATTTTAGTTGTATTTGTAGAGGAGGGCTCGGTTGCTGAGAGCAGTGGATTTACGAAAGGTGATTTGATTTACTCAGCGACTTATAACGGAGAGACAAAAACCTTTGCTTCCGATCAGGAGCTAATTGATTACACTTCGTCTCATTTGGGTCAAGAGGTGGTTTTTGATGCTGAGATTGGCGGAGAAAGAAAAGATATTTCAACCACAATCTCTGAAAATAAAGAAGCTCCTTTGGGCATAGCTCCACTAGATAACCTGAAAGTGAAAATCCCCTGGTATCAAGCGCCATATGTTGCGTTTCGAGAAACATACATGATTTCAAAAGCAACGGTAGAAGTTTTGGGCGACCTCTTCGGGACTCTGTTCACAAAGGGCAAGATTGTTGAGGGTGTTGGGGGCCCAGTAGCCATATACTCATTTACCTCACTAGCAGTAGATATGGGATGGATGGTAGTTATCCAGTTTGTTGCACTACTCTCGATTGGTCTGGCTATGTTCAATATATTACCTTTCCCAGCTTTAGACGGAGGCAGGATATTGTTTATTGTACTGGAATCGATATTTGGCAAGAAAGTCATAAAAGAGAGCGTTGAAAACATAATTCATCTGGTCGGATTTGGCTTGCTGATAGTACTGTTTATATTGCTTACTTATAACGACATCTCAAGATTAATAAGATAATATTATGAAAAGATCACAACTTTTAACAAAAACATTGAAAGAAACTCCAGCTGATTCGGATTCTATAAATGCATCTTATTTAACACGTGGCGGATTTATCAAAAAAAATCTTGCGGGTGTATACGCATTTTTACCGCTTGGCATGAAGGTGTATCAAAAGATTGAGAAAATTGTGAGAGAAGAAATGAATAGAATGGATGGTCAAGAAATTTTGATGAATGTTTTACAATCCAAAGAGTTGTGGGACGAAACAGGTCGTTGGGATGAAGCGAAAGAGATGATGTATCAGTTTAAAGATAGCCGAGGTAAAGATGTGGGACTGGGTCCAACTCATGAAGAACAGGTGACGGACATTATTAGAAGTAATGTAAACTCATACAAAGATTTACCGGTTGCGGTTTATCAGATGCAGGTCAAGTTTAGAAATGAAGCTCGGGCCAAGTCTGGTCTTTTGCGCGGACGAGAATTTATGATGAAAGACCTATACAGTTTTCATGCCGACGAAGAAGATTTCAATAATTACTATGAAAGAGCAAAAGAGGCATACTTCAAAGTTTTTGAAAGGTGTGGACTTAAAAATGTAAAAATTGTTGAGGCAGATGGCGGAGTTTTCTCAAAATATTCACATGAATTTCAGCTATTAGTTGAGAGCGGTGAAGACACAGTATTTTACTGTGACAAGTGCGAATTTGCTCAAAATAAAGAGATCGCAAAAGTTAATGAAAACGACAAGTGCCCAAACTGTGATGGAAGTATTGTAAGAGCGAGCGCTATCGAGATTGGAAACATTTTTCCTCTAAAAAACAGATTTTCAAAAGATATGAAAGCAAATTTCAAAGATCAAAAAGGCGAAGAGCATCAGATTATAATGGGTTGTTACGGGCTTGGTCTTTCAAGGCTTGTGGGCGCGGTTGTCGAAGCTTTGCACGATGATCGAGGAATTATTTGGCCTGAATCAATTGCACCCTATAAAGTAAATTTAATCTCTCTAGATAAAGACGAAGAAGCGGAGAAGATATATAGGGAACTAACTGAAAAAGGTGTTGAAGTACTCTATGATGACAGAGAAGATGTTTCTGCTGGTGAAAAATTTGCAGATGCCGATCTTATTGGTTGTCCTTACAAAATTATCGTATCAGATAGATCTATCAAAGCTGGTGGCGCAGAGATCGCCAAGCGTGGCAGTAAAGAGTCGACTGTTGTCGCCGCGGGTGAGATTGAAAATAATTTGAGTTAGCTTTTTTTAGCAATACGTATCGCGGGGTAAGTATATTTTTTGATATGAAAAAGTTTAAAGCCGAAAAAGAAAATACCGGGGAGATATCCAAAAGCCCAGGAGTTTACCAATTTATCGATCAAAAATCGGAAGTTTTGTATGTGGGAAAAGCTAAGAACTTAAAAAATCGTATTAAATCGTATTTTGCTCGTGAGATAAACAGGGGAGCGGGAATCGACAATATGGTTTTGAATGCCGAATATATCAAGGTTGTAGAGTGTGATAGTGAGATTGAGGCGGTGTTGCTTGAGGCGGAGCTGATAAAGAAGCTTAAACCGAAATATAATATAAGACAGAAAGATGACAAATCATTTTCTTTGATTGAAATTACAAAAGAGGACTATCCAAAAGTGATAATTTCTCGTTTCAAAGAATTTGAAAGTCAAAAAAACAGGTCAGACTATTTCGGCCCGTATCCATCTGGAGATTCTCTGAAAAAATCTTTAAAATATCTGCGGAAAATATTTCCCTATATGGATTGCTCAAAACATAAGTACAATTCATACAAAAAGAAGGGGAGAGCTTGCTTGTATGGAGAGATTGGTATCTGTACAGCGCCCTGCGTTGATCAGATCAGTAGTATGGAATATAGAAAAAATATCAATTATTTAAAAACTTTTTTGCGAGGTGGCAAGAAACAGGTGATAGCGAAGTTAACGGCCGAGATGAAAGTATGTAGTAAGCAGAAAAAGTATGAGAAAGCGTCGAGTGTAAAGGGAAAACTGGATGCTCTAAATCATCTACAAGATGTTGCTATCGGTATCCGCGACGAGTTTTTGATAAGCGAGAACATTCTTTTTGAGAGAATCGAGTGTTTTGACATATCAAATATATCTGGTAAATACGCAGTGGGTGGGATGAGTGTGTTTATTAAAGGTAAAAAATCGCTTTCAGATTATAGAAAATTTAAAATCAAAACCGTGAGTGGCGTCAATGATCTTATGATGTTAAAAGAAGTATTCTCAAGAAGAATTAAAAATGATTGGCCAAAACCCGATCTGATTCTGATCGACGGGGGAGAGAACCAGCTTCGAACAATATGCGAAATAGTCAAAAATAAGAAGCTAGACATACCCGTAGTTTCAATTTCTAAGGGAGCAAAAAGAGATAGAAACGAATTTCATTTTTCCGATTCCCCTACTGCAAAGTATATTAAGAGTACCCCGAGTGTACAAAAAGTGCTAATCCAGGCTCGAGATGAAGCGCACAGATTTTCAATACAGTACTATAGAACGTTGCACAAAAAAGGTCTTTTCAACTAAGCTTGTTATTGTGGCCATATCTTTGTATAATTTAATTGATAAGAAAGGCAAAAAAATGGCAGAAAAAGAGAAAAAAATTGGTGTTGTCACCCACTA
>CAYRRY010000012.1:0-19723 GCA_964426805.1 uncultured Candidatus Saccharibacteria bacterium
AAAAATAGTTAACAAACCGAGCAATGTTAATAATCAGAAAAATGAGCCGAGATTTACAGCTCAAAAAACAAACGGACTAAACACCAAGTTTTTTGTCGAGCCGAAACTTAGAGTTATCGGACTTGGAGGACTTGAGGAGACAGGTGGAAAAAACGTTACCGTTCTAGAGTACAAAAACGATATTGTTGTGATAGATATGGGGCTGATGTTCCCAGACTCAGACATGCCTGGTATAGATTATGTTATCCCAGACGTCTCTTACCTAGAAAAAAACAAGAAAAAGATTCGAGCTATCGTAGTAACTCACGGTCACTTAGACCATATCGGTGCCATACCTTACGTATACGAGAAACTTGGCTCACCTCCAATCTACTCAGCACCTCTCTCGATTGGTATTATAAAAGGCCGACTAGAAGAGTTCGGACTTGATCGTGGAGCAAAGCTTCACCCGATAAAAATTGGTGAAGATAAATTAAAACTTGGAGTTTTCGAGATAGAAACATTTCGATTGACTCACAGTATTCCTCAGACTATGGGGCTATCAATCGATACTCCGGAAGGTCTCCTGGTTTACGCTACTGACTGGAAGTTTGATCATACACCAGCCGACGGCATGCCAGTTGATTTCTCCAAATTAGCTGAGCTTGGTGGTAGAAAACCTCTAGTACTTTTCTCGGAATCAACAAACGTTGAACGACCTGGAATATCTGTTTCAGAGAAAGAGATCGAGGATTCCCTTTTCAAAATTATGGATGGAGCAAAGGGACGACTTATTGTTGCTACCTTCTCCACTCTAATTTCCAGAATCCAACAGATAGTAAATACTGCTAAAAAATTCGATAGAAAAGTTGCTTTTGTTGGAAGAAGCATGCTTCAAAATGTGGAGATTGCTACTTCTCTCGACGCACTTAAGATTCCACCCAACACCTTGATAGATGTTAAAGATCTTCGAAAATACCCGGACGAGAAAGTAGTTTTAGTTTGTACCGGTTCCCAGGGCGAGGACAGGGCAGCGCTTTCTAGAATCGCTATCGGTGAACACAGACAGGTAAAGATAAAGAGAGGAGACTTGGTAGTACTATCGTCTTCTCCAATTCCTGGAAACGAAAGATCTGTTTCAGATCTTATGGATTCACTTTATCGAGGTGGAGCAAAGGTAATTTATCAGAAGTTGATGGATGTTCATACTTCGGGCCATGCTAAGCAGGAAGATTTAAAGCTAATGATTGCACTTATTCGACCAAAATACCTGATGCCGATTCATGGTGAGCGTCATAAACTTATGCTTCATGCTCAGATTGCTCAAGATATGGGCCTAGTAGAGGAGAAGAACTGTTTAGTGGCAGACGACGGTCAGGTAATAGAGATTAGCAAAGGCAAGGCCGAAGTTACTAACAAGCGAGTTCCAGCCTCATACGTGATGGTAGATGGTCTCGGCGTAGGTGACGTAGGAAACATCGTTCTTCGAGACAGAAAAGCGATGGCACAGGACGGCATTTTCGTCATAATTGTAACTGTTGATCATAAGACTGGCGAGATAGCCACATCGCCCGACATTATCTCTAGAGGATTTATCTATATGCGTGAGAACGAACAACTTGTTCATAAATCTCGCGCAGAGATTAAGAAAATATTTGCCAAACATGCCAACCAAAAAGGTGGTGTTGATTGGGGTGTTGTGAAACAGAAACTTCGAGACGATATCGGTAAGTTCCTTTTTAGTGAAACTGAACGAAGACCTATGGTAATTCCGGTAGTAATCGAAGTCTAAACTTTAAAGATATTTAGACATAAGAAGAAAGATAGTCCAGCTAAGAAGGCTGGGCTATTTTTTATTGTATGAAATTACTTGTATCAAAGGTGAAAAACTTGGTAAAATAATAGAAAGCGGTTTTTTGCGTTTATTTTTAAGTATTGAAGAGATATTGGAGGGCAAAGTGGGCAGAAGAAGGAAGCATCCGAAACACAAACCTAAGAAAAAGTGGTACCAGAAAGAAAACGATTGGGGCGATTTCGTTTTCGACTGGACCTGGGGTCTCGGGACAGACACTATCCGAGAAATATTTTCAATATTGGTTTTAATCATCGCCGTAGTTGTTTTTCTGGGCTTTTTCGACTTTGCTGGCTCAATCGGATTAGCAGTGGCTGTGCTTACTCACAAGATATTTGGAAGCCTACCCGCCTACATATTCTCAATTATTCTATTTTGGTTTGGCGTAACTCTGCTCTTTCCTGAAAGAAACAAAACTAGAATATCAAAATTTATTGGTCTATTTTTGCTTGTAATTTTCTTCTCCGCCTTCATGCACTTATTTGTGCCGGGGCTTGATGCAAGAAACGAGGCCTTAGATGGAAACGGAGGAGGTATAATCGGCTATATAATCTCTGATCCATTAAGCAAGGGCCTCGGTCTCTTTGTCTCTTTTCTAGTTGTGCTTTGTATGATGGTGATTTCCGGCATGATGATTTTCAATGTATCGATTAAGCAATACTTGGGTCTTGGAAAAGCACAAGAGGACGATAAGGACGATAAGGTCAAGGTGAACAGAGGCGCTTCGTACGGAAAAAGTTTGTTCAATAAGATAAAAATGGGTATGAAGAATATGGGTCCGAAAGAAAAGGACGATGTGGATTCAAGCAAAGCTCCAGTAATCGATACCGAACTTAAGCCGGTAAGGCCTGACGCTGATTGGAAATACCCCCCAGCAAGCATATTGTTGGATTCAGATGATGTAGCCAACCCAGGAAATATTCAGAAAAATGTCGAAATAGTGGTCAAAACCTTAAGCCATTTTGGAATCAAAGTCTATCCGGGTGATGTAAATATTGGCCCCACCGTCACTCAGTACACTTTTAAGCCAGACGAGGGAGTAAAACTTAGCAATATTACAGCCAGGAACAACGATTTGGCTCTAGCTTTGGCCTCGAAGAGTTTGCGTATTGAGGCCCCGATTCCCGGCAAGAGCTCAATCGGTATCGAAAATCCAAACAAAATACCAGCTAAAGTTACATTGAAAGAGGTGGTTACTTCCAAAGAGTTTAAATCGTCGAAAGGTAAACTAACAATTGCTTTGGGGCGAGATGTGGCGGGTGCTTCGATGGCTATCGATTTGGAGAAGATGCCTCATATGCTTATCGCTGGTGCTACTGGATCTGGAAAATCGGTCTGTATTAACTCGGTTATTACTGCACTGCTTTTCCATAACTCACCAAACGAGCTTAAGCTGATTATGGTTGATCCAAAGAGAGTAGAACTTACAAATTACAACGATATACCACATCTTTTAACTCCAGTAATTACTGAAGTTGATAAAACAGTTTCAGCATTGAAGTGGGCGATATGGGAGATGGAACGAAGATATAAATTATTTGCTGAGCATGGTAAAAGAAATGTCGAAGCTTACAATTCAAAGCCAGGTGAAGAGGGCAAACTTCCCTATATAGTAATTATCATTGACGAGTTAGCAGACTTGATGGCTATGGCGGCTAACGACATCGAGGGCTCGATTGTTCGTTTGGCCCAGATGGCTAGAGCTACTGGTATTCACCTGATTGTAGCCACACAGAGGCCATCTGTAGATGTTTTGACCGGTTTGATAAAGGCCAATATTACTTCCAGAATTGCTTTTGCTACCGCATCGCAGGTTGATTCACGTACAATTCTTGATTTGTCTGGTGCGGAGAAATTGCTTGGAAATGGAGACATGCTTTTTATTGGAAACGGTCTTTCAAAACCGAAGAGAGTCCAAGGTTGTTTTGTTTCTGACAAGGAGATAGAAGAGTTAGTGTCGTTTCTGAAAGATGCTTCAGAACCGCAATATGACGATTCGGTACTAGATTTCAAGGCAACAAAGGGTGCTGGTGGGACATTTGGAACAAAATCTGCAGATGATGATTTGTATGATGATGCGGTTAAATTAGTTACTGAAGCCGGAAAGGCCTCGGCTTCACTCTTGCAAAGAAGGCTTAGGGTGGGTTACGCTAGGGCAGCACGTTTGCTCGATATGTTGGAAGACAATGGAATAGTCGGTCAGCAAGAGGGGGCAAAGCCTAGAGATGTATTGATCGGAGCGGCAGAGGCTTCTGAAATGGCGCCATCAGGTGGGGGTGTTGAAAAAAAGGATGATGACAACATTCACTTTGGAAACGACTTTTAACATATGATTGGAATACACCGTCACTGATTTATCATGGATATTATTAATAACAACTCATTAACCTAAGAAACTAAGGCTTAAAGCCTAATAACCTAAAATATGAACGCAGGTTTCTCACTCAAAAAAATCAAAAAGAAACAAACTCTGGGGCAGATGTTTCGACGTAAACGGAAAAAAGAGAATATCTCTATTTCTGATGCCGAAATCACTACCAAGATTCGTTCAAAATATCTTGTTAGCATCGAGGAGGATGATTGGTTTTCTCTTCCTGCCCATACTTATACCAAAGGTTTTATTTCAAGATATGCAAAATTTTTAGGCTTAGACCAGAAGAAGACTATGGATTGTTACAATCGTGAGAGAAGAAGTTTTTCCAAAACAAACAATCTGATATCACCAACAAGTAAAGTTCAAGACAGAAAATTTGTTATAACCCCAAAGATAGTTATCCCAACAGTGGTTGGCCTGTTTTTGGCGACTGTTTTCTCATTTATTATCTATCAAGTTTATGGATTTGCTGCAGCTCCCGAACTCGTTATCACCTCACCTGACAACAACTCGATGCTAGAAGATGAAAACATTGAAATTCGTGGAGTTACTGACCAGGATGCAAATGTGTATGTAAATGATGAAAATGTAATGGTTTCTTCCGAGGGCAAGTTTGTGGCTGAATTCCAGCTTCACTCGGGTGTAAATATTATTGAAGTCAAAGCGGTCAACAAAGCTGAAAAAGAAAAAAGTCTGATCTATACGGTTGAATATAAGAATCAAACAGCAATCAATATAAATGATAAGGAGAAAGATGGCGGAGAGTAATAATAAAGACAAAAAAGAAAATAAAAACCAAGATAGCCCCAAGAGCCAGGCTTTGAAAGCCGCTCTATCTTCGATCGAAAAACAGTTTGGCAAAGGTGCCATAATGAGTTTTGCAGATGGTGCAAAGTTAAATGTCGACACTATCCCTACGGGGTCTTTTTCTCTTGACTTGGCTTTGGGAGTTGGGGGAGTACCACGTGGCCGAGTAGTGGAGATTTACGGACCCGAGGCATCTGGAAAAACCACTTTGGCGCTATCGATTGTAGCCGAAGCGCAAAAGCTAGGAGGCAACGCCGCTTTTGTCGATGCGGAACACGCACTTGATCCAGAATATGCTAAAAATTTGGGTGTGAATCTGCCGGAGCTTCTTATTTCTCAGCCAGATACTGGTGAGCAAGCCTTAGAGATAACTGAAACCTTGGTTCGTTCGAACGCACTGGACGTGGTTGTGGTTGACTCGGTTGCGGCTTTGGTGCCTAGGGCGGAAATTGAGGGAGAAATGGGAGATTCGATGATGGGCGTTCAGGCTAGGCTTATGAGCCAAGCTCTTCGAAAGCTAACCGGAGCTATCTCAAAATCAAAAACAGTCTTGATATTTATCAACCAGATCAGGATGAAGATAGGCGTTATGTTTGGAAATCCTGAAACAACTTCTGGTGGTAATGCTCTGAAGTTTTACTCCTCTGTCCGACTTGACATAAGAAGAAAAGCGACACTTAAGAAGGGTGATGATCAGGTTGGAAATCACGTTATGGTCAAGGTGGTCAAGAACAAGGTTGCACCGCCGTTTAAAACAGCTGAATTCGATATTATGTTTGGTCAGGGAATCGATTTTGAGGGAGAAATAATCGACTCAGGTGTCCAATATGGTGTTATTGACAAGGCTGGAGCCTGGATATCTTATAAAGATGAAAAAATAGGTCAGGGCAAAGAGGGCGCACGTGCTTTCCTAAAAGAAAATCCAAAGATTGTGAAAGAGATACAGAAAGAGATTTTGCAAGTTATCAAAGACAAAGCTGAATAGTAAACAAATTAACTGCCGACATTTTGATATAAATAGGAGGGCTACTTGGGACTGTTTGGACTCGGAAAACCGAAGAGTAATCATGCAATCTCACTCGACATAGGAACCGAGTATGTGAAGGTTCTTGTTTTTCGTATTGAAGATGGAAAAGCTCACATAGTCGGAACTGGTAAGGAGAAACAGAAACTCTCAGACATGCAGAGTGGAAAAGTAACTGATATTTCGGGTGTGATAGACACTTGCGACAAAGCTTTAGGGAGTGCGGTGGAGGAAGCTGGAGTTTCGCCGAAGCAGTGTATCATCGGAATTGCGGGCGAGCTAGTAAAAGGCACTACTACCACCATTCACTATCAGCGAGACAACTCTGAAGAGAAGATTACTATAAAAGAGCTAAAAGATATTATAGATAGAGTTCAGAGAAAAACTTTCGACAAAGCGCGATCTGCATTAGCTTGGGAGACTGGTTACTCTGAGATAGATGTAAAACTGGTGAATTCTGCTGTAGTTGATGTCAAAATCGACGGCTACAAGGTTACAAACCCGCTCGGTTTTCAGGGTCGCGATATCTCTATCGGAATCTTCAACGCTTTTGCCCCGATCGTTCATTTGGGCGCCCTGCAGACTATCGCGGATGGTCTCGGTCTAGATCTGCTAGCAATAACTTCCGAGCCGTACGCTGTAGCGCGCTGTGTTGGTTTGGAGGAGATGAACGATTTCTCTAGCATATTTATAGACATAGGTGGCGGCACTACCGATATTGCAGTAGTCCGAAATGGTGGAGTCGAAGGCACTAGGATGTTTGCTCTCGGTGGACGAGTATTTACAAAATCAATCGCTGATGCACTTCAAACTTCCTTTGAAGAGGCTGAAAAGATAAAAATTCAGTATTCGGGAGGCAAGATCAATCATGACTCTGAAATCGGCAAGAAAGTCTCAGATGCAATCAAGAACGATTGTGAAGTATGGCTTTCAGGAATTGAACTTGCGTTGGAAGAGTTTTCAAATGTTGATCTCCTGCCTTCCAAAATATTGTTATGTGGCGGTGGATCGCTTTTGCCAGACATCTCCGAATTCTTAAACAAACGAGCCTGGGTCAAGCGCCTGGCTTTTGCCAAACAGCCGAAAGTAGATTTCATAAAACCATCTCAGGTGGTAAATGTTTTAGACGAAACCAAGAAGATAAAGGGAGCGCAGGACATCACCCCTATGGGCATGGCTTATCTGGCTATTGATCTTGCGGGAGACGAGAACGTGGTAGACAACATTTTGGATAAAGTCGTTGATGGTCTTCGAAGTTAGCTACAACAATATTAATTATCTGATAGAATACAATTATGGAAAATAAAAACAACATCGTATATCTGGAGACCGGTGAAGATATCGCCTCGCTCGCTTCAAAGATAAAAAGCGCAGAGGGTGAAGCCGTTTCTTTTGTGGTGCCTCGAGGTGCCTCTATCGCTCAAAGCGTGGTCAATCTGAAGATTCTAAAGAGAGAGGCGGAGAAAGCTGGAAAACAGGTTTCTCTCGTGACCAAGGATAAGATTTCTAAAAACTTGGCTTCCCAAGTAGGCTTGTCGGTTTATCAAACTGTAGATGAGGCCAAAAAAGCTATTCCAAGCATGGAGGGCGCTGGTTTTGCTGTAACTAGCAAAAATATTCAGGGCGGAATTCATATAAATAGATATGAGAGAGATGATGAGGAGGAAGGAGATGATCAGGAAGCGGGAGTCGAAGAAGAAAAGGAGAGCCCAAGGCTGAAAGAGGAGATAAACGAAGTTTTGAAAGAGCCCGCAATAGTTGAGGAGAAGAAAGAGGAAGAGGTGGCTTCGCCAAAGCCGAAGAAAACAGTTTCGGTTCCAATCGATAGTGACCACAAAGAAGATAAATCCAGTCTTTCGGGCGAAGTCTCGCCCATGGGGCGGAAGGATAAAAAAATGTTAAAGAGAAAAAAGGCTGGATCACGCAAAAAACCTATTCTGATAATTACTTCGGTTTTTTTGATCGCAGCGGTGGTTTTAGCTTATATCTTTTTGCCGAGTGCCGAGGTTTCGCTAGTTTTGACTACGACAGACATCGAAAAAGAGTATGAAATTACCATAGACAAAAATATCGAAGAGAGCAGCCTCGATGAAATAAAAGTGCCTGGCGAAGAAGTGATAGTTAGCCAAGAGTTATCTAAAGATTTTGAATCAACTGGGGAGAAAGAAATAGGGAACAAGGCCTCGGGCGAGATTACATTTTACAACTACGATTATCAATCATCCGATCCCAAAACATTATCCAGTGGTGCGGCGCTAATGGCTCAGAATCTTAACTTTGTGCTGACGGAGGAGGTTACCATCGCCGGTGCCACTGCCACTATTGTCCAAGGCTCTATCAAAGTTACCCCATCTACAACTAAGGGAAGTATCGAAGCGCAAAGTGCAGGTACTGAGTACAATATAGATGCTTCGAATTTTGTCGTTTCAAGCCTCCTAGGGTCTGATCGCGAAAATGTGTACGGACAATCGTCCTCTGTCCTTTCTGGCGGTACTTCGGAGAAAAAACAGGTTGTATCTGCTGATGATCTAGAGAGAGCAAAAAGCGAGATAAAAACAGAGCTTTCAGGAAAAGTTTTGGAGGAGATAACAACCCGAGCAGACAAGGAGGGATTGAAAATAATTGCTTCATCCTTTGCCGAAGAAGAGGTTTCGTATGAAACCGACAAACAGGCAGACGAGGAAAGCGCTAATTTTACTGCAAAACTAACTTTGAAAACTACCGCTATTGCTTTCTCTGAGAGTGTGTTTAGGGCTCTGATTGTGGAGTTGACAGAGAAAGATTTGGAGGAAAACCAGATGCTTGTAAATCCTGAAAAATCAGAGCTAGGTTACGATCTAGTGGCCATGGACAGTGAAGCGGGCACTATGAAACTAAAGGGTTCTTTTGCTGGAAAGTTTGGAAATGATATTGAACAAAGCGCAGTTTTATCAACTGTTAGAAACAAGAAGATGGGAACTGCACAGTCTGAGCTCGAATCAATTGAGGGAGTAACTGAGGCGAACATAACGGTTTGGCCAAGTTTTTTCACCAAAGTCTCGTCGATAGAATCTAGAATTAAAATAAATTTTGATTATAATGAGTGAATTAACTAATATTTTTCTTGGCTAATTATCTTTAGCTGATTCATTATGTATTTAGGAATTGATTACGGCAAAAAAAGAATAGGCGTAGCAATGGGGGAGGCGATTCCCAAGCCTCTTGTGGTTGTCGACGGCGCGAAGCCGAAAGAGGAGATCCTGGCTGATTTCAAAGAGATAGCTGATAGGGAGCAGATAAAGGGTTTGGTTGTCGGCCTGCCTGAGAGAGATGATAAGGAGGAGACAGGGCTAAACCTAGAGATAAAGAAATTTGCAGAAGGATTGAGAGATCATCTGAACGTTCCTATCTTTTATGAGCCGGAACAATACACCTCCGCTGAAGCGGAGAGGATATTGAAAAAATATAATGTTAAAGTAATGGGAAATAAGGAGAAGGTGGATATGCTAGCCGCAGTTCTTATTTTGGAGCAATTTATAGAAAGAAGGAAAAGTGAAGGACAATAAAATAAGAAATATATTTTTGATTATTCTGATAATATTTATTCTCTTTATCACTACTTTTTTGATTTATTTTAGCTTTCTTTCAAAAAACTCGGCAGGGGATTCTGATTACAAAGCTGTTTATAATATAGAAGAGGGTGATTCGACTTGGTCTATAGCAAAAGATTTGGAAAACGACGGTTTCGTGAATCGTGCCTGGTCTTTCTTCTTCTACGTCAAAGTCAAAAACCTTACTGTAAAATCTGGTTCATATCTTTTATCAGAAAATATGCCTCTCTCGGAGATTGCGATCAAGATTTCAGATGGAAACACTGTGATTCGAAAAATAACCACAATCGAGGGTTGGAGATTGGAGCAGATAGCTGCTTATTTGGATGCCGAGGGCTATGTCGATTACTATACTTTTCTGACCAAAGCCAGGACCTATGAAGGCACTCTTTACCCAGACACATACTATATATCAACTGAATCTGATGAAGATAGCATCATAAAGCTTATGACTGACAATTATCAGAATAGGGTTGGATCACTAGATGTTTCAAAGGCTGATCTGATAATCGCATCAATCGTTGAACGAGAAGCAGAAAACGACGAACAGCGAGCAACGATCGCTGGGGTTTATAGAAATAGAATAGAGAATAATATGAAGCTCGAATCCTGTCCCACGGTCAACTACGCCTATGATTCAGAGCAAGCAGCGAAACTTGAGACGGAGGAGACAAAAAATTATAATTACTGGCAAAATATCTCATTTTCTCTTTATAAAACAGTTATCTCGAATTATAATACCTACTTAAATCGTGGTTTACCGCCAAACCCTATAGCAAACCCAGGGATAATGAGCATAGATGCATCAGTTAACTACGCAAAGCACGATTACTTATATTTTTTGCACGACAGTGAGGGCAATATCCATCTTGCCGAGAGTGCAACAGGCCACGAACAAAACAAGGCGAAATATTTGAACTAATTTATAGTTGCAATTTTACTCTGAATTATCTAATCTATAAGTAGCCACCGGGAGGGGTGGAATTTTTTAGCTTAAAAAATAAATGAAAAAGAACCCTCTAAATTTTTTATACAATCGAATCACCCACGACGTTGGGATTGATTTGGGTACTGCCAATACTTTGGTTTATCTTCGAGGCAAGGGTGTGGTAATTCGCGAACCCTCTGTGGTCGCTATTAATAAAAAGACTAAAGAGATTTTAGCTGTGGGAACGGAGGCCAAGAGAATGGTTGGCAGAACCCCGAGCCATATAGTTGCTATTCGTCCTCTTGTTGACGGTGTTATATCGGATTTCGAAGTTACTGAGCAGATGCTCAAATATTTTTTCGATAAAGTTCATCGCGAACGCTACATGTTGCTTGCAAGACCCCGAGTTGTTATCGGTGTCCCTTACGGTGTTACCGAAGTTGAAAGAAGGGCGGTAGAAGAAGGAGCCATCAACGCCGGTGCTCGGGAGGTATACCTTATAGAGGAGCCCCTAGCTGCTGCTATTGGAGCACGCCTTCCAGTTCAGGACGCTTCTGGCAACATGATAGTAGATATTGGTGGAGGGACAACAGAAGTGGCTGTAATCTCCCTGGGTGGGATAGTTGCTTCGCGTTCGCTTCGAATCGCTGGAGATGAGATGAACGATGATATAATCCAATACGCTCGAGAGAAATTCAACCTGCTTCTCGGTGAAAGAACTGCGGAGAACATCAAACATGAGATTGGATCAGCTGTGCCATTGAAAGATAAGCTGGAGATACCGATGCGAGGTCGAGATATGGTAGCGGGGCTTCCAAAAGAGATAATAGTTACAGATGAACAGATTCGCGAAGCTATTTCAAAATCAGTTCGGACAATAATAGATAGTATAAAATCAACCATGGAGGAGACACCGCCGGAGCTTCTGGCAGATATTATGGACCAAGGGATAGTTTTAGCTGGTGGCGGCGCGCTTCTTCGTGGAATTGACAAGTTGATTGCGCAGGAGACAAAAACTCTGGTTCATGTCGCTGACGATCCGCTTACCTCGGTAGCCCGTGGAAGTGGTATAGTCTTAGAGGACCTAGACTTGCTCTCGGAGGTACTGCTAGACTAATAAGTAATTATTGATGTCTAACAAAAACAAAACCTACATAATTATAGTCGTTATAATCTTGGTTTTGACGATTATTCCACAAACTAGGCAGGCCATGGCTTCCTCTTTTTCCTTTGTTTTCACCCCGATTCAAAAATCTATTTCTAGCTCCTCTCTATCTTCGAGCAAGTTTTTCACAGGAATTAGGGAATTCGTCACTCTTAGAAGTCAAAACGAAGAACTTTCAAATAAAATTAAAAATTTGAGCATAGATAAAGCTAAGCTAAAAGAACTTGAGATTGAGAACGAAAATTTGAAAAAACAGCTAGGTTTTATTGAAGAACATAAAGAATTAAGCTTAATCCCTGCTAAAATAGTAGGGCGAGAACCAACTAGCTTTTTGGACTATATAATCATCGACAAAGGCTCAAACGAAGAAGTTTCAGAAAACAGCGCAGTGGTTTCAGACGGTTTTTTGGTTGGCAAGGTAACGGAGGTTTACGCAAACCAATCAAAGATAACGCTCATAACCTCCAAAGATTCGATCGTTCAAGCAATGCTTCAGGAAAACAGAGTTAGGGGAGTTTTGAAGGGCGGTCTCTCTGGAATTACGTTGGAAAGCATTCCTCAAGACATAGAAGTTGTAACAAACGAAAACGTGATTACCTCCGGTTTGGGGGGAGATATATTGCAAGGTTTACTTGTCGGCGAAGTTGTTTCACAGCAATCTTCGAAAGCAGAAATTTTCAAGACTCTAAATGTGCGTTCATTAGTAGATTTTTCTAAGTTAGAGATAGTCTTTATCATAAAAAATGAAAACATATAAATACATAATTTTGGCGATAGCCGCTTTTGCAACCACCCTTCTGGATACATCTTTTTTTTCATTTATTGATATCTTCGACGCCTCGATCATCTCAACCTTTTCTGTTCTTTTGGTTTTTACTATTTTTAATTTCAAAAGAGAAGCGCTCTATTTCGCCTCATTTTCCATCCTTTTCTATACTATTCTTTCCTCGGTGCCGGTTTATCTTCTCTTCCTTCTTTTCTTCGGCATTCCCACCATTCTATATTTAGCTAGAGTTAAAATCGCTATCGATTTTAAAAGTATCTTTTGGGTGATAGTGATATTTTTCATCTCAAACTTTTTGTTTGATCTGCTTTTACTGCTTTTGTTTGGAGGCGTGACTGCGGAAACATTGAATTCACTTTTCTTTTTCACCATAATCAACACTATTTTTGGCATAATCATATACTATATTTCTAAAATCATAATCAAATATTTTAATATCGAGATTAAAGAGATCTAATATGGATATCTTCGGTAACAGTGAAAACTTAAAAGGCGACAAAGCGTCTCGTAAGGTAAGTAGCTCCTCCGAGCTAAATTTTTCTTATGGAGTAGGCGACGACGACAAAGAGCTAGTAATCGACGATAACCCAAAAAAAAGCTTTTGGGCGTTGTATGGTGCATCAATTCTAATATTTGCTTTCATTATCATTCGTTTATTTTTAAGCCAAGTCGTATATGGCAGTGACTCGGAAGAGTTGGCAAAGGGCAACAAAATAAGACCGAGGATTATGCCAGCAATGAGAGGCATAATTTCTGATAGCGAAGGGTCTTGGCTTGCCAGAAATATTCCATCGTTTGATTTGGCTTTATACCCATCGGATCTTCCGAAGGATAAGGATGAGCGAAAAAAAATATTTATGGGTTTGTCAGAGTTGACCGATATTTCTGCGGAAGAGCTAGAGGGGAAATCGGAGGAAAACGGCCTGCTTTCGTTAGATATGATAGTTCTAAAACCAAATCTCTCAACCGAGGAAGCACTTATCTTGGAACAAAAAATCGCAGCTCTTAGCGGAGTTTTTATCAACAAGCGCGCTTCTCGTGAATATAGAGGATTGTCTGGAATTTCTCATGTACTAGGTTACACCGGCAAGGCTTCAGAGGAGGATTTGGCAGAATTTCCCGATTATCATCTCTCTGATTGGGCTGGGAAAATTGGGATAGAAGCGGAGTATGAGAAATACTTGCATGGCGACAACGGAGTCGAATACATTGAAGTTGATTCAACGGGAAATATAGTCAGAGTTATGGCAGATGATAAAAATAGAGAGCCGGTCTCTGGTGATAGTGTAAATCTCTATCTCGACTCTGGATTACAGGAAGCCTCCTATCAGGCGTTGACTGAGGCTTTGACTGAGTCCAAGGAGGCTGGAGTAGAAGATGCTAACTCCGGTGTAGTAATTGCAATGGACCCAGATAGTGGGGGGATATTGTCTTTAGTCTCAGTGCCTTTTTATGACAACAATCTTTTCGCAAATTCTATCTCTAATGAGGATTATCAGAAGCTAATTGATGATGAAAACAAGCCGATGTTCAATAGGGCGATAGGGGGCATATATCCGCCAGGTTCAATTATAAAGATAGTGATGGCTGCAGCCGGACTTTCAGAGGGTAATATCAACTTAAATACTGCTTTTGATACGCCACCAGCTATTGATGTGGGAGAGTGGCATTATCCTGATTGGAAGGATCATGGCTATACAGATATTAAAAAGGCTATCGCTGAATCAAATAACATCTTTTTTTACTCAATCGGTGGGGGATATGAGAATATCAAAGGAATTGGGATTGAGGCTATAAATAAGTGGTGGCAAAATTTCGGACTTGGGGAAGAAACGGGGATAGATCTTTCCGGCGAATCGGCTGGTCTTTTGCCAGATTCTGATTGGAAAGAGACGCATTTTGATGAGCCCTGGTATTTGGGCGATACCTATCTTGCGTCTATCGGCCAAGGTTATCTACTTGTGACTCCCCTGCAGATGCTTCGAGCGACTTCGGCGATTGCCAACGGAGGCAAACTGATAAAGCCCCAATTGGTAAAGAAGATATCCGATCATGATGGAAATATAATCAAAGAATTTGGAGCTGTAGTTCAAAAAGATCAGGTTGCAGAGCCGTGGGTGATAGAAACCATACAGCAAGGTATGCGAAAAACTGTGACCGAGGGTTCGGCTAAGAATCTGCAAGATGTTCCCGTCTCTGTGGCTGGAAAAACGGGTACAGCCCAGTTTTTTGGAAATCAGAAAACTCACGCTTGGTTTGAGTGCTATGCTCCCTACGAAAATCCAGAGATCGCTATAATTGTTCTGGTTGGAGGTGGCGGAGGTGGCCATGAGATAGCCGCCCCAGTCGCAAAAAAGATTTTGAACTACTACTATACTCGTTAAAACTATAGCCCTAGGAGTGCATAAATATTGTTAAACGGCTCCCGCCTTCATATATGGCTACGGCGAGGCAAGCAAAGGGGGTGAGCCGTTTAAGCTAAAAGACCAAATAGTTCTTTTCTCCATCCAAAATGTTGCTTGGGTTCCAATCATGGATGGAATCGTACAGATTGTCATAAGTGTATCGATAATCCTCTCCTTTTCGAGTGCCCGGATCGTTTGCGATAAAGCCGTTTTGATCGTAACCGATTATGACCAGCATGTGATAGTTCGGTCCATCGTTTTGGAAGTTAGGGTTATTTAGCACTTTTCCAGCAACACCTACTATTACAGGATTTCCGTTAGCAAGCTCCACTTTAATATCATCAATCGAAATATTTTTTACTACTCTGCCCTCGAAGCCCAAATGGTCTCTTGATATCTGATTTAGATCGGTGAGAGTGATGCTTATCCCATATCCTTGGCTCTCCTCGTATGCCACCATAGACCTTATGCTTTGGTCGGCCTCTGTTTTAGAGATGCTGTTTCTGTTCTCTTTTTGGTACTTGATCATAAGTAGCGAGGCTTCCTCTCAGGCCTCCTCGTGAAGTGCGTCCCAGGTGGCAAAGGGTGATTGGGAGATGAAGGGCAGATCGATGGAAGTGCTTTCGGGCAGGTTCGGAAGCTCTATCGGCGTTATTTCTTTGTCAGTATCTTCTTTGATCTGCTCTATAAACGGGTGCTTATCAACACTAGTTATGGAATATTCTTTATTAACAAAACATATATCCAGTATTGCATAAATAAAAAGGGCGATTATTATAATAATAACCAGTTTGACTATGAGCTTTTTGGGGGTTGATTTATTCATTTTCTTGTTGACTTTAGCATATATTTGATATAATATCTATGTCAAACACACGGTACAAGCCGCGTGTTTATGTTCTATAATGACAATCAAACATTAAGGGGAGAATTGAGGCTATATGGAAGAAGATCAGACAAGAGTATACATCTCGCGTGAGGGGCTAAAAAAGCAAAAAGAAGAGTTAGCAGAGCTTGAAGGTACTAAATTGAAGGAAAATGCTAAAAGAATCGCAGAGGCTAAGGATTTGGGCGATCTCTCAGAAAACGCCGAATATCATGAGGCAAAACGAGTTCAGTCTTTTTTGGCTGGAAAAGCTAAGGATTTGAAGTACAAAATAAAATATGCTGAAATCATAGAAGAGAACTACAATAAAGATGAAGTAACTGTTGGCTGCACTGTTGAGGTAAGCGACGGTGAAGATGACGATAGCTTTAAAATAGTCGGATCAGATGAAGCTAATCCTGCAACAGGCTCGATCAGTGCAGGCTCGCCCACCGGATCTGCTCTTTTGGGTTCCAAACGAGGTGATAAAGTTGTAGTCAAAACTCCTGGTGGAGAGATTGAGTACACGATAGGAAAAATAAGTTAAATATTTTAAAAAAGTTACGACTCAAACAAAATCTCCACCGAAAGTGGAGATTTTGTTTTATAATTAAGCCGATTGTGGTATCTTCATAAGTAGATACGGCAAAAAAAAGAAGGAAAAAATATGGCAAACGATGTAGGAAAAACACTAGAAGAGTTGATAAGAGTTAGAAAAGAGAAGCTTACGAAAATTCAGCAAAAAAAGATAAATCCTTTTCCTGCAAAAAGTTGCAAGGAGTATCTCTGTGCGCGGGTGCATGAAATCCATACTGAGTTAGTAGTTTCCGCTCAGGAGATTTGCGTTGCAGGCCGGATTATGGCCCAGCGTGGTCATGGAAAGCTGATTTTTGCAGATATCTTTGATGAATCTGGAAAGCTCCAGATTCTGATAAAGGAAGATAATTTAAAAAAAGATTTTGAGATCGTCAAATTGTTTGATTTGGGTGATTTTGTAGAAGTTAAAGGCAATATATTTATCACCAAATCTGGTGAAGTCTCGATCGAGGCGAAAAAAATCAGAATTCTGACAAAGTCTATTCGACCTCTGCCTTCAAAATTAGGCGACATCAAAGACGAAGAGTATAAAAACAGACATAGATATCTGGATCTATTACTTCATCCTGAAGTTCGAGAGATTTTCAAAATGAAGGCGAAATTTTGGCAGACTATGCGAAACTTTCTAATAGAAAAAGGCTTTTTAGAGGTGGAAACACCGGTTTTAGAGACTACCACTGGTGGTGCAGACGCAAGCCCCTTTTTAACTCACCACGACGCTCTGGATATAGATGTGTTTCTTCGAATATCTATGGGCGAGCTTTGGCAGAAAAGATTGCTTGTCGGCGGATTTGAAAAAACTTTTGAGATCGGCAGACAGTTTAGAAACGAGGGTATAAGCCGAGAACATCTCCAGGATTATTCACAGATGGAATTTTACTGGGCTTATGCAAATTACGAAGATTCTATGGATCTAGTAGAAGAGATGTATAAACTGTTAGCCAAAGAGGTTTTTGGAACATCAAAATTCGAAGCAAACGGTCATGAGTTTGATATGAGTAAAAAATGGGAGAGAATAGACTACGCAGAAGCTCTAAAAGAAAAGCTCGAGATCGATATCTTGAAAGCATCGGACAAGGAGCTCGAAGAGAAGATCAAAGAGTTGAAACTTGAATTCAAAAAATCAGATTCTCGTGGCAGAATGATGGATACGCTTTGGAAATCTATACGAACGAGCTATGCTGGACCTGCTTTCCTCATCAACCACCCGGTAGAGGTTTCTCCTTTAGCTAAGAGAAAAGAAGATAATCCGAAACTCACTGAGAGATATCAGGTGATACTTGCCGGTTCTGAGATCGGAAACGGTTACTCTGAGCTAAACGATCCGGTTGATCAGCGAGAGAGATTCGAAGAACAGGCGAAGCTGCGTGAATCTGGCGACGAGGAAGCGCAGATGAACGACGAAGATTTTGTGGAAGCGCTCGAATACGGCATGCCTCCAGCTACAGGTTTCGGAACTTCGGAACGAATGTTTGCTTTTCTACTAGATAAGCCTATCCGAGAGTGCGTTCTCTTCCCTCTGGTCCGTCCGAAAAATAATAAATCTTCGAAAAAGTCATCCCCCAAGGGGAAATAAACTGAGAAGTTTTTTAATATTATATAAACTATAAGAGGAAAAAACGGAGAAATCATGTTAGATATAAAAGATATTCGAGAAAATCCAGAAGTCGTGCAAAATGCTATCGCTAGGAAGGGCTCAGACCCGAAGCTAGTAAATGAAGTAATCGCAATCGACAAAAACAGACGTAGAATCTTGGCTGAACTTGAACAATCTCAAGCCCAGCTAAATATTCGTTCAAAAGATATCGCTAAGCTGCACGGTCAGCAAAAGATAGATGCTATAAATGAAGCGTCTATGTACTCTGATAAGGTCAAAAAGCTAAAACCGGAAGCTGACAAAGCCGAAGTAGAGTATCGCGAGATAATGCTTCAGATCCCAAATCCTCCGGAAGAAGATGTGATAGACGGCAAGTCGGATAAAGACAATACTCAAAATAGAATTTGGGGAGACAAGCCAAAATTCAGTTTCAAGATCAAAGATCACTTAGATTTGGGCGAGAAGCTGGACCTGATAGATGTCGAACGTGCTAGCAAGATATCTGGTTCAAGATTTTACTTTTTGAAAAAAGAGCTTGTTATCTTGGAATTTGCTCTGATCCAATACGCTTTTGAGCTTTTGGTCAAAGAAGGGTTTATACCTATGATCCCCCCCGTTTTGATGTCTAGAAAAACCATGGAGGGCGCAGGTTACATCCCTGGAGGAGAAGATGAAATTTATAAAACTCAGGACGACACATATCTAGCCGGAACGGCGGAACAGCCACTGGCAGGGTATCACTCAAATGAAATAATCGACTATAAAAGCTTGCCGATCCGCTATGCTGGTTTTTCAAGCTGTTTTCGAAGAGAGGCGGGAAGCCATGGACAGGATGTGAGGGGGATTCTTCGAACTCATCAGTTTGACAAAGTGGAGATGTTTACCTACGTCTTGCCAGAAGATTCCAAAAAAGAGCACGAGTATCTGGTTTCGCTCGAAGAGAAGGTTATGCAGGGCTTGAAAATCCCATATCAGATAGTAAATATCTGCGCAGGTGATTTGGGTGCCCCAGCTAGTAAAAAGTTCGATGTGGAGGCTTGGATGCCGGGACAGGACAGATACAGGGAAACTCACTCGTGTTCAAACTGCACCGACTACCAGGCACGAAGGCTAAATATCCGATACAAAGACAAAGATGGAAAAGTTGACTTTTTGCACACTCTAAACGGAACATCTATCGCCATAGGACGCACTTTGATAGCTATTATGGAAAATAATCAGACAAAATCTGGCTCGATCAAGATTCCGGAAGTTTTGCAAAAGTGGACAGGCTTTAAAGAAATAAAAAGATAAGTTTTGTTGTAATACTTAGTACCCTAAAATATTAATAATCGGGAGGCAAAATGAAGGTTAACTTCAACATCAAGGATGTGATTATCAACACAAAGCAGAAAAAGATGATGGAGAGAAAACTGTTGGCTTTGCGAAAATTTGTGAAAAACTGGAGCCCAGTTAATATTGATGTTACTCTGACAGATGAGTCCGGTCCGGATAAAAACGGAATTGACCAGGCGGTGCATATAAATGTGATTATGCCGAAAGAGAAGATATATATAGAGGAAGTCGATGACAATATGATGAGAGCTTTCAACTACGCTGTTAAAACTCTGGAGCGGAGGTTTCGAAGGTATAACAAGAAGCATATTCAAAACGACAGAAGAGAAGCAAGCCGTTTCAAGGCTATTACCAATGTAGTTGGTGCACCGATCCGCATGGTTGGCTCGGCTGGAAAAGCTGTTGGAAGAATGGTGCCGAA
>CAYRRY010000013.1:0-17744 GCA_964426805.1 uncultured Candidatus Saccharibacteria bacterium
AGCAGATATCAAGTTTTATTAACCGCAACCTGTCAAAATCCTGAAAACATCAAAAGAATATCTCAAAAAGAGATATTCTTTTGGCAGGCCCTAGAGGAGTTGGTCACGGTCAAAAATCTTCTGATTATTGCCTCGACCCCGGCTCAGCGCTCAGTCGCGCCTCCGCCATTCAACTCCTCTAGCACAATAAACATCAAAAAAATATCTCAAAAAGAGATATTCTTTTGGCAGGCCCTAGAGGAGTTGAACCCCTGACTACGGTTTTGGAGACCGTCGTTATACCGTTTAACTAAGAGCCTAGATTTTTTCCAACGACAAAACTATTTTGTCTGCTTGTGCATTGTATGTTTATCACACTTTGGACAATATTTCTTAAACTCCAAGCGCTTTGTCCGCGCCTCACCCTTCATCAGCTTCGAAGTTTGATAATTTCTGCTTTTGCAAACTGTGCACTCAAGCGTTACTACTTCTGCGTTTTTCTTTGCCATCTCATGCCTTTCGATATACTGATAATTATACTTAAATATTTATGGAGCCGACATCGGGAGTCGAACCCGAGACCTCATCCTTACCATGGATGCGCTCTACCAACTGAGCTATATCGGCCCGGATTTAAAATTTGGTTTTTAGCGGTGGATTCGGTCACGGATATTTTTCTGCTGAAAAATTCCTCGACCCCGCCTCGGCGCTTGATCACACCTGCGGCATTCTCATCCCGTCACTATCCCAACCAATCGCTCACCCACATTTTTGCGGGCACGCGATTGGTGCTGAGGGCAGGATTCGGTCAGAAATATTTTTCTGCTGAAAAATTTTCCGACCCTGTCTCCCCCGACGTATCGGGGTCCGACTTTCGAATCCAGCTTATCTATTTACCAACCATCTACCTACAAGTATGCAGGCACATGATTGGTGCTGAGGGCAGGATTCGAACCTGCGAAGGCATAAAGCCGACAGATTTACAGTCTGTTGCGTTTGACCGCTTCGCTACCTCAGCACAACCAATTTATGGAGCCACCTGTCGGATTCGAACCGACGACCTACTGTTTACAAAACAGTTGCTCTAGCCAACTGAGCTAAGGTGGCACTATTCTATTATTTTTAACTTCTCTAGCAAAGCACAATATTCTCACCAACTGTCCCGACACTTCGGTCGGGATTCCGACATTTATCGTCGGAAAGCTAAGGTGGCAAATTACTAAATGATTATACTAAAAATCCCCCAAATAAGCAACTCACTCCATTCTAACAAATCTACTTTCGAAAAGCGCTAGTATGCATTCTCTGCTTATCCTCCACTAACGAGGCCAGCTCTTTGTACTCAATATTATCGATATCAAGAGAAGACGCCCGCTTCAAGGCCTTTGCCGCTTTTGAAAACTGTCTAACCTCTAAATACGATTTTCCAAGTCCCGCTTGCCACTCTGCTCGATTATGATCAACATTTACCGCTTTTTGATAACTCTCTATAGAATCAGAATATTTCTCTTCTAAAAAATTGCATTCACCCAAAATCGCATGTGCCGAGGCATTGGTTTTATTACACTTCAGGGCTGCCTTAGCCGACTCAATAGCTTCATCATACTTTTTACGGTTCATGGCAACAAGGGCCACAAAAACGTAGGCTTGATCGCACTTTTTGTCTTTTGAAAGAGCCTCGATCGCCTTCTTCTCGGCTTTCGTATAGTTGCTGTCCAATATCGCCTTATTGGCTTCGTATAGAATCTTGGCGATCTCCGGGTCATCTGTCCAGAAACTTTTTTTAGCATCGCTTATCTCTTTCGGCGAAACTATCTTTTCGGCACCAGTTGAAAGAGCTTTCTTTATCTCATCTTCATTCTTTTTTCGAAATCTTCCAAAAAGTTTTTCATACAGTGCTCCAAAATAATTGCTCTTCTTATTGTGAACAATCGAACCACCCTCTTTTGTCATAGGAAAATTCTTCAATATTAAAAAGAGCATCAAAGTCACCACTACAATAATTGCAATCTCTAACACGGAACCTCCACTACATTTTTATTTTCCAAGCGAACAGAATATGATTTTTTCAAGATATTTTGGCTTATTACTACGCCCTCTCCCTCTTTGGTTTTTACCTTCTCTCCAAATTTAGGCATCTTCTTTTTCATCTCTCTATATTCCTCCAACTCATACTTTAAACAACACATCAGTTTTCCACAAACACCGGTCACCCTGTTCGAACCCATCTGAGCTAAATTCTGATCATAAGCCATGTCTAGCGTAACGCTCTCCAAGTTACCTTTCAAGAATTTTTTGCAACAAAGACTTTGTCCACAACGGCCAATTCCACCCAAGTATCTGGCTTCATCCCGAGCCCCTATCTGTTGTAAGCGGATCACCTTTTTAAATGTGTGAACCAGGTCAGAAACCAATACGCGAAAATCTACTCTTTCAGGCGCCGCAAAATAAAATGTCAGTTTCTTCTCGTCAAAACTCAAATCAGCGTCAACTAGTTGCATCGGAAGTTTAAATTTATCAATCTTTTTCTGACACTCTGCCAAGCTGTCTTTGGCCTGCTTCGAAAGCTTATCAAGCTTGTCCAAATCCTTTTCAGTCGCTTTCCGGATAAACTCAGTTTTAGCTTCTTCGTTAAACTTTTCTCCCTTGTCAGAAACAGATCCCTTGGGCATCACATACGCCGCCTCCGTACCGTGCTCTGTCTCCACAATCACCAAATCAGAATCGATGAGTTTTGTTGTCCCTGTATCAACCTCCGAAATCTTACCATCACTTTTTATCTTTATCTGATATTTCATTTTACTTTTCTTTTAAGCTAATTATTAAATTCTCGAGCGCCAGTTTTTTGTTTGCATTTCTTCCTATATCTTCTCTGATTTTCAAGATATTTCCAAGTCGCGTTTTCCAAACCACGCTTTTTGTCTCCTTCATCTTATTATAAGTATATACTTCCAAACTATCCAGAATCTCTGTCTCTCTCTCATCTTTTACTATCTTATCAATCAGCGCAAATCCTTCTGTAATACTTCCCTTGATCAACTCTTCTGCCTCACCGCCTTCTTCCGATTGCAAGTGATACTCAGCTCTCAGATCGTATATGGTACATCTAGATTTTATCGTTTCAAGCAGTTGGTCAGAGTTCGAAAGCAGAATTATAGTAAGCTTAGCATTCGGCTCCTCTAGCGTTTTTAGTAAAGCATTTGATGAAACGTGATTTAGCTTCTCGGCATTTTTTACTATAGCGTATCGTCTCTCTCTACTAGGAGTTTTGCTGGTCTCCGTGATCATCTCTCGGATACTTTCGATGGTGATAATCCCCTTCTTCCCACTCGGTTCAGCAACGCTGATATCCAAGATATCAACATCATGCTTTAAGGACTCATGCAACTCTGGGAACATCTTCTCTACATTTCCATAAACTAGATAAGAATTGGCAGTTTTAAAACTGCCAACAATATCACTCACACTTTTTTGCTTTTCATTCACCATGAACTATGTATGATTTTAGCAAATTTTTGCTCAATTGACAATTGCTTCGCATAGTCATAAAATAGGAGTGTGATATTCAAATGCTATTTAACTTTCTACTATATTAACTTTCCAACCTATTATGTCCTCAAAAGTAAAGGAATCTGACCTAGAAGACAAGCTACTGATGTGCGTCGATTGTGGCGACAAATTCTTATGGACCGCAGGAGAACAGAAGTTTTTTATCGACAAAGGCCTACAAAATATCCCCAAAAGATGCAAGCCTTGCGCCGCAGCTTACAAAGCAAAACTACGCGAAAAACATCCTATGTGGTGGATACAGTGCAGAAGATGCAAAATAAAGACCGAGGTTCCCTTCGAACCTCGCTCAGAATCAATCCTCTGCGAAGAATGCTTCAAGGCTGAGATTGATGAGAGAAATAAAGCGATAGAAGCTCTAGGTGAAAAAGTCCCCGAGCCCTCCCCATCCAATCAATAATTTTATATAATGTTCTAATATGTTCTAATGGCTCACACGTGTGAGCCATTAGATTTAAACGCCTCATACGAGTGAGGCGTTTAGAGGCTAATTTTCGATTATTTAGCCTCAGATAAAAAATGAGATGTTCTGCTCGTTTAGTCGGTATAGAAACCATCACCACAACTAAAAAATCCGCCATCAAGCGGATCTTTTTATATCGATATTCTATAGTTTTATTTCTTTTCAGTCTTTGTTGCCTTTTTTGCTGGAGCTTTCTTCTCTGCAACTTTTTTAGTTTTTTTCGCTTCTTTCTTCGGTTTTTCCTCTACCCTTGTCTCTTCCACACCCTTGACCACAGCCTTTTTCTCCTTAGCTTGTGCCTCTTTCGCCATCTCTTCTCTATTTATCTTCTTTATAGTCTTTATACATTTGGAACACAAAATAACACCATTTACCTTTTGGATATTTGGTCTAAACTTTCTTTTTGTGCGGTTTTGAGCGTGTGAAACATTTGATCCACTTTTCGCCCGTTTTTTACATATTGAACATCTAGCCATTGTTAACCTTGATTCAAATAACTTAATGAAATATAATTGATAACGTTGATACTTTAGCATAAGTATCAGAAATATTCAATACTTATTGTTTGTTTTTTCGACTACGCTCCACCGTCTACCAACAACTAACCATCTTTTATGTTAATTCTAAGCCTGCTCCAAAGCCCCTTCCTTCTCGTCTCTTTTTTAGTAGCTCTTGTTATCGCTATCACTGTTCACGAATACGCTCACGCTTGGTCTGCATACCGCGCAGGCGACCCGACCGCAATGGCGGAAGGGCGCCTTACCCTAAACCCCCTCTCCCATCTGGACCCCATGGGCACTCTTTTTTTATTTTTAGTAGGATTCGGTTGGGGCAAACCAGTTCCTACTAATCCAAGAAATTTTGGGCAAAGATCAGACGAGTTACGGGTAGCTTTCTCCGGAGTACTTGCCAACCTTATAGTCGCTTTTATTTTGGCTATCCCCATTCGTATAGCGCTTTTGACCGGAAACACTATCGACTCTTCTCTCTGGCTTTCAGCACTGAATATCATAGTTGATATAAATCTAGTTCTAGCCGCATTCAATATTTTACCGATCTACCCGCTAGACGGCTCACATATAGTGGAATACTTTATGAAAAACCCTGCCTCTATATACGCATATCGACAATACGGACCCTTTATTCTACTCTCCATACTGATCTTCGACCGCATCTCATCTTTTTCAATCCTACAAGGCGTGATGGAGCCGATAATCCGCTTTCTCTCTTTCTTGGTCAAAGGGACTTTCTCGATATTTTTGTGATATATTAAAAGTGCTCTGCTTAATGTAAAAAATTAGCCAAATTTTGTGTTAATGGGAGTTGTGCACAAGTCATATAGCAATATATTTTTTGGGAGCACGACAGGCTTTTTAGCTTCATCCAATATTCTTGCAGTCCGTGGATTGCAAATGCGGACGCCCACTTAGTTCTATAACTAATTAACACCTCTTAGGCAGGGCACTATATTTTTTCATACACCATTTTCAACGGTGTATTTTTGTAATTACTATTGACTTATTCCTCCATATATGCTATAAATATAGATGTCACAACGTGCTTATTCCAGCCTCGAGGGCTGGTAACCTACGTTCAGGAGGACACAAGAATGAAAATGCGCACAGGCTTGGTCGTAACGAGTATCCTCGCGATGCTCGCCGTTATCTCCCTGACAGGATGCCCCGACCCCGCCAGTAGCAACAACGTCTCAGGTGTCACCACCTCTACCGAGTCTGACATTCCGTCAGTCGGCATCACCCCCGCCTCGGCCGAGGAAGACCCTTGCACCTACACCTTGAGGCACACGCCTCCAGTGATCACGAGAGAGCCGGCACCGAGAGCCATGGACGATCTTGAGATGTGGCTTGCGAGCAACGACCTCGCAGCCATCATCTTCAGTCAACGGTCTGGTAAGGTCGTTTGCACTCGGCCTTCCGAGAGCCCAGACGTGCTACGGCCACTATCCGAGTGGCCTTCAGTGATCCGGATGGCAAGTGGAGAGCGAGTCGCCCTGTTCCAGGCAACCGGGTGGACTCTCTTCCCCACCTCCCACAAGGACTCCATTGACGCGTGGCTCCATCCAGGGAACGTCCTGACCATAATCTTCCCGATGGGGTTGAGTCGAGACGACTGTGGGGATGGCTACTACAAATACATAACGCGGAACTACGACTTTAGGCTCGAGACCGCTATCATCGCCCACCGGGCAATGATAGCTCAGGGCGCGAGCCCTGACAATCTCGTAGGTCTCACCATGAGGGGTACGGAGATCATCGAGGAAACCGTCGGAGTCTCCTTCGAAGGGAGGGCAACCATCAAGTCCCGCATGTCAGACGGGTCTTGGCGGGTGACCATAACGGTCGCCGAAGAGCCCCCCTTCGACCCTTCCGACCATCCGGTGGCGGTGGTCACCATCCGGTGACCGCGCTACCGACGATTGACAACACGAAGCCGGCCCCCCACGCGGGGGGCCGGCTTCTCGCATTTTATGCTAAGATACCTCTGTAGATATTGAAATAATAATCGTAGAATATTGTAATAATTAATGCATCAGTCATTTCTTTAGCAAAAAAGATGATAGACAATCCAAAAATCAGTGACGAGGAGCTCGCCCGCAAGGTGCAAAACGGCGATAAACCAAGTTTCGACTCCCTAGTTTCTCGTTACAGTGAGAAGATTTTTCGCTACGCAAAACGCTTTCTGTACAATCCTCAGGACGCAGAGGACGCAACTCAGGATGTCTTTTTGAAAACTTATGAAAATATCCAAAGCTTTAATCCGAAAAAAAGATTTTCTCCATGGATCTACCGCGTAGCTCACAATACATTTATCAATATCATCCGAAAAAAGAAACGCGAGAAAATTCAATTTATCGACCTAGACACAGTTCTGCCACACTTTGTAAGTCATGATTATTTGGAAAAGGAGATATCAGACAAGTTCGATGTCAAAAAACTGGAGAAAGATGTCAAAAAACTTTCCCCGAAATATCGTGAGATAGTCATTCTCTTCTTTTATGAAGAAAAAAGCTACCAAGAAATTTCTGACATTCTAAAAATACCCATATCGACTGTAGGCGTTCGTCTCAAGCGTGCAAAAGAGAGATTAAAAAAGGAAACAAATGAATGATGTGAATAAAAAAATTAAAGAGCAGATTGAGAGCAAAAAGATCAAGATGAAATCAAAATCATATTACTTGGCTCTCTCAATTTTGTATTTCGTCTCTGTCATTGTGGTTATTTTGTTTACACTTTTTCTGGCAAGCTTTATCTTTTTTGCTCTAAAAAGCTCAGGAACAAATGAATTCTTGGCTTTTGGCTACGCGGGGCTACTCCCCTTCTTCCAGTCAATCCCCTGGCTTCTAATTCTCGCGCTTATCATCCTCATTCTCTTAGTTGAGCTCTTCGGGAAAAAAATCGATTTGGTATCTAAAAAACCGTTAGTCTATTCTTTAGCTGCAGTTATTATCGTTGTTGTCGGTTTTGGCGCAGTTTTTGCCGAAACACCTATCCATAACACCCTTTTAGACAAAGCCGCCGAAAATCGCCTACCTCTAGGCAAAGGAATGTATGAGAAATACGGCTCCTTCCGTGAAAATGATTTAATCGTCGCAAAAATTATAGAGATAAACGACGAGTTCTTGTTGGTGGAATCGCAGGAAAATCAATTTAAAGTAGAACTCTCGGACGAACTGCGGAAACCAGATCACGTTGACCTTTTCGTAAATCAGGAGATAATTATATTTGGTGAAATCAACGATGATAGTATTGAGGCAAAAGGAATCAAGCCATTCGACGGTCCAAAACCGAGATACCGAGGAAAAAACATAATTATTGATATTCAGAGAAGCAAAACAAAAGTAAATTCTATATAGTTTTTGAGTAATTAAAAAAGCCGACTTTCCCTTAGTCGGTTTTTGTTATGATTTATATTGAACGATATTTAATTTATTTGGTGGACGCGCACGATCTCTCGTGCGCGTCCATCCGGTTCACTTTGGCTGCACAGCAGCTCCTGATCACTAGCTGATACACTGCAGTTCACTGCACAACGTTCTCGACGGAGCCGACGAGACCCTGCAACGCAGCGATTCCAGCCCCGATAACCAGGAGAAGGAACAGGAGTCCCATGTATCCCACCGCCGTCAGACCATCTTTGTCGCTCCAGAATCTTTTCATCTCGTTCACCTCCCCTCGTTCAATCTCCGTGTAGGTTTAGCAACTTGAGGCCACGACCTTACTCCGCCGCAGTAACATCGCCCGGGTATCCGAGACCAAGCCGTGCCACTACTCCATACACGGCGAGGAACAACAGAATCAGCAGATACTGGACGGTAGTCAGACCTCGTCGGCCCCTGAGCATCATAGCGATGTTCAGTAGACTCATCGTCTCGCTCACCTCCCTCCGTCGCTGTCACAATCAGTTTGCCACTCTAGCCACAATCTTTGACAAATATGGCCAGAAGAAAGCAACAAATAAGACGACCGCGATAATTACCAACCCCCAATCTACCTTGCCCACAATCATTGTCCCCCTTCTCACGCTGCTCTCTATGCATTTTTATACCACAAAACACTCATTATTTCAACCGTTTCCTCTGTCTATTTTGTATTTGAGTTATTTTTGGTAAGATAGAACAAATAGATAAATATTTTATTTTATGGCTACAAATCCTCTTAAAGTCCACACTGCTTTCGTGGGAACAAAAGAGAAGTTAAAAGACCGTTTTCTTTTCGTTGGTAAAATCCCCAAAGACGAAAGTCTTACTTCTTTTGCTTTCTATATAATAGAAGTTCTAAGCCCCTGGCACCCCTCTACCAAGATTGAGAAGATAATCAGCACCAACTTAAAAAACAATCTCCAGACTGAAGGCAAGTTTGACCTCGAAGAAGCTCTGCGCCAGATAAACGAAGAGCTAGGCGTTTTGGCCAACAAAGGCGAATCAGACTGGATCGGCAACCTAAACGCCTTGATCGGCTACGTTGAAAATAATAAAGACCTCCACCTCTCCATGGCTGGAAATATCCTAGGCTACATGATTCGTGGTGGCAAAGTAGTAACACTTACCGAAGGGCTGGGCTCAGACGACCCAACCAATCCCTTAAAAACTTTTGAAAATATCACCTCGGGCAGACTCGGCAAGGGAGACCAGATAGTGGTTGCTAACATCGCTTTTTACGATTTTCTTTCAGTCGATAGACTTCGAAGACTTCTTGCCGAATACAGCTCAAAAGCAGCTGCCAAAGAGATTCATCGCCTACTTCGAAAATCTCGTGCAAAAGAGATCTCCGCAGCCATCTTCGACATCTTGGGCGAAGGCGAGAAGATAAATGACGAAGAGCTAGAAGAGTTTTACTACGTTGACCAAGCAGTAGATACCCCTTTCAACAAATTCCTTCGAGCAGCAAAGCCTGTGGCGAAGAAAGCCCTCAGTAAAACTGGGGAGTATTCCAAAAAAGCATATGAGGCAAGCAAAAGTGGTGCAAAGTCGGCCCACAAAAATATAAAGGAAAACGTTGCACCAAAAACCAAAGATCTACTCTCAAAAGGCGCTTCGAAAGTAGGCAGTAGTGCAAAAGGCTTTAAAAAACACAAAATAGACGAACTCGACAATACGCCAGAGAACTTAAAAGTAAAATCATATAGAAATACAAACAAGAGCAACTATACCTTAAAATCAATCTCAAACTTTTTTATAGCCCTCTGGAACTTGATAAAACCAATATTCAAAAAAGACAACCGGCGCTACTTATATATCGTAGTCGCCGTTATTCTAATAGCAATCGGTTATTTCCAAGTCCGAGCAAACAATCAAAACCGTGAACAGTTAGCCAGTAATCATGAGCTGGAAGATTCGTTAAACGAAGCTAACGATTTGTTCAACCAAGCCAAAGAAGATATCGCCCTAGGGCGTGACGGTGGCGAAGAAAAACTACTTTCGGCCCTAGCAACAGCAAAAAACGCGCTTGATAACTCAGGCACCAAAGACAAGGCCACCGAACTTCGAAAAAAAATACTAGATGAAATAGACGACATAACAGGCACCATTCGTATCTGGGAGATAGAGCCGATATTTGAAGTTAAAGGTGAGATAGTAAAATCTATACTTGTTGGCGAAACCATCTACTCGGTTACCGATGAAGGCAGAATCTACGCTACCGATACACGCGACAATACTCCAGGTCTTATCGCCTCCGTCGATGCCGACTCCGGCGAGGTGGTAGATATGGCCTTCTCTGATTCATTAGATAAAATCTACATCTATAAAGAAAATCAGAAAGTTTTCTCACTAGATATATCTACCGAGACCATATCAGAAGTATCGCTCGCCTCCGCCGAACTTGCCTTCGAGAGCTCCGTTGCGCTAGATGCATATGTTACTAACTTATATCTACTAGACACAGAACTTGGCGAAGTTTGGAAGCACACTTCAGCCGATGGGGTTTTCGGCAAAGGATCAGCCTACCTAGACACAACTTCGACTTCGATCAAAGGAGCTATTGACCTGGCAATAGACGGAAACATATTTGTTCTGATGCCAGACGGTTCAGTCCAGCGCTTTGTGCGCGGAGCTTTCGACCAAGATTTTAATCTTGGTGCTATCCCCGCTCCAAATTCTGACATAAGCTCACCTAATCAGATATTCTCCGACGCTGACACAAACTATATCTACATTCTAGACTCCGAAGCCAAGAGAGTCGTGAAGTTCGAGAAAAATGGAACATACGCAAACCAATATGCATTCGAGTCAATAGACGTAAACGAAATACTGATAAACCCACGAGTCCAAAAACTTTGGATAGAAAGCGGCAACAAGTACTATGAATTAAGCATGTAGATTATATGTTTATTATTTCTATCAAAGCACTAAAAGCAAACTGAAAAACTTCAGTAAAATTCTTATTCCATATTTTTTTTATTTCTGCCAAATTATGGGCAGCATCGTTCCTTAATTTCCAAATAAATACAAAACAGAATTGTTCATAGGTATTTATGTTATTTTTTGAAAGATATACATTGCCGACGAAAACACCATTTTTATTTCTAAGTGTTTTATTTATAAATGTATCCCAACACATATGGTTAACCTCGGGTACTTTTTTCCATGCATTTCTTCTTTCTAACTCTTTATACACGGTTCCAAGTGTTGCGTCTTTTCTGAGTCCTAGTTTCTTTTTTGCAATTATTTCGATAACTTGAATAATGTTGAGTATTGAATTCATTAATATTATATCCGATACCGAAGAGTTAAATATCCTGGTTTTATGAATTCTCCTCAATGCCCATATCTTCCAAATAGAAAGTGTAAATATTGATTTTGTTTTTTGAAAAGTTATGCCCTTTTTGTCTAAGAATTTTTTTCTAAAATCTTCTACCGAAATATTGCCCAGTATCTCATTGTGCTTTTCTACCCTTGGCAAAATGAATTCGTTAAATGCTTCATTTATTTCGTTAGCAAAAACTGTTGAATTCGATTTGAGTGATAAAAAATGATAAGCAGGTAAATTATAAGAACTAGAGGCAACATTTCGATAGTCCTCCAAAAAGGCTTGGTAAAAACCAATGACTGCTTTTTCAAAATCATGGATTTCTAAACATGATAATGCAAAAAAATGATATGGAGTTCCTTTGTGGAGCAATTTATTGCTTTTTTCTTCCCAGGAACGGATAAAGGTTATCACTTCAACCCACGCATTAATCTTATTCATCCCCCTGTAGTTTATTTTTATTATTGCTTCGACAATACTAAATTTATCATCACATTTTTGTGCTTTTATAAAATTAGAAGTATCAAAACACGCATTCAGCTCTGCATCAGCAAGCTGAGAAATTAGATGATCGCTTATCATGCTACATCTTCTCCGGGGCATCTATAGCCATAATTTCTAGAACATTTTTAAGAACAATTTTGGCGGAGTGGGCGAGTAGTAGGCGAGAGGCAGTCAACTCTTTATCATCGCTTAGGACCTGACACGAACTATAGAAATCGTGGAACAATTTTGCAATTTTGTAAGCATAGTGGGGGAGTGCTTGAGTTTGAAAAGTCTCGTTTATTTCAGCCACGATATCAGGAAACTTCACAAGCTCACGGATTAGCGCCAGCTCTTTCGGGTCAGATAGTTTGGTCAAGTCTGCATTTGCACTCTCCTCTACCCCATCGGCTTTTGCACGACGGATTATAGAGCAGATTCTTGCGTGTGCATATTTTATATAGTAAACAGGATTTTTCTCACTTCTATCTTTGGCAATTTTTAGATCAAAATCTAGCGGTGTATTTAAGTTCTGAGCCAAGATTAAGTACTTAAAAGCATCTGGCTCTACCCCGCTATCGAGCACTTGCTTCAAAGTTACAAAGTTGCCCTTTCTTTTGCTCATAGAAACCAAATCATCACCATTTTTAATTCTTACCCACTGATACAAAAGTATCTCCAGCTGTTCCTCTTTTATTCCCAAAACTTTCATCGACGATTTCATTCTTGCAACGTGTCCGTCATGATTGGGACCGAATAAATCAAATATTTTGTCTACTCCCTTGTTGTATCTCATCATGTGGAAGGCAATATCGTCGGCAAAATAAGTCAGGGTTTTGTCATCACTCTTTATAAGCACTGATTCATTGTCTTCAAATTCTGGGTCTGAGGGATTTTTGAACCACAAGGCACCTTCGCGCGACGCGGTTGAGCCCTTCTCTGTTAACTTGTCGATAATTTCTGAAGTCTCTCCGCTCTCCTGTATTTCAGTTTGTGAATACCAATTATCATATTTGATATCAAGCAGTTGCAAATCTTTCTTCATGCCCTCAACTAGTATTTCCAAACCCTTCACCCTCAAAAATTCGATTATATCTTCTTTCTCTTTTATCTCATCTAGCTCGCTTTTATATCTACTCTTTATTTCGTTATAAACATCTGCAATGTAGGCACCTTGGTAGCCATCTTCAGGAATCTCCACCTCTTTGCCCAAGTCTTTTTCTAGATAGTAATAAATTGACTCACCCAGTCTTATCGTCTGAACGCCGGTATCGTTTAGGTAATAATCGCGACTTACACTATTGCCCGACCACTCAAAAACCCTCGCCAGCGCCTCGCCAAGAGGACCACCTCTTGCGTTTCCGATGTGCACCGGTCCGGTAGGATTGGCAGACACGTAGTCGATACTTATCTTCTTGCCATGACCTTGTTCCACTTTCCCGAATTGGTCTCTTTTTTTCAAAACTTCAGATAGTTTTTTATAATAAACTTCTTCAACTAAAGTTATGTTGACGAATCCCGGGCCTGCTACTTCGGCTTTTTTGATATCTTTATCCTTTTTCAGCTCTTCAATAATTTTTTCGGCTATCTCTCGAGGATTCTGTTTTTTTTCAGCAGCTAAAACCATAGCAACGTTCGTTGACCAATCCCCCATCTTAGAATCTGGTGGGCAGTCAATACTAAAATTAACCAGATCGTCTACTCCAGCAGTTTTTACCGCTTCAATTATTTTTTCTTTAATTTGATCATTCATTATTTTATCTTCCAATATCTTCTTTTGCCAACCTGTATTATCATCCCACTATGAACTCCAATTTTCGCAGATATATCTGTAATCTTGGCATCATCCACGCTTACAGCACTCTGCTCTATCAGTCTACGGGCTTCCGATTTGCTACTCGCTCCGCCAAGCTCAAAAATCAAATCAGACAAAACATAGTCGCCGTCGAGCTCAACTTCTGGGATATCTTTCGGTTTATTGCCTTCTGAAAATTGATTTACAAATGCTTCCTCGGCTTTCTTTGCTTCATCAGCACTATGGTATATACTTGCGATTTCTGTAGCTAACTTCATCTTGAAATCGCGCGGGTTTTCACCAGACTTCATTTCTTCTTCCATTTTTTTTATCTCATTTTCGCTCACATCTGTGCAGAGCAGAAAGTACTCAGAAATCATCTCGTCAGTTATAGACATCGCCTTTCCAAACATCTCATTTGCCGAATCAGTCACGCCGATGTAGTTTCCAAGACTCTTGGACATTTTCTCTTTTCCATCTGTGCCGACAAGAAGCTTCATCAAAACTACATCCTGAGGAGCCTGTCCTGCCTTCTTCTGGAGAGATCGCCCAGCCAATATATTGAACCGCTGATCCGTACCACCAAGCTCTACATCTGCCTCAAGCATCACTGAGTCGTGCGCTTGCATCATCGGGTAGAAAAGCTCGTGCATCGATATTTCCTGGTTTGAATTCAATCGTTTTTCAAAATCGTCTCGTTCTATTATAGAAGCCACGGAGAAATTACTTCCCAGTTTGATAAAATCGTTGAAATTCATTTTTGAAAACCACTCAGAGTTTCTTCGGATTTCAATTTTATCAATATCAAGCACTTTCCCGACTTGGTCTAAATAGCTTTTTGAATTTTTCTCAATATCCTCTTTTGTCAAAACAGGCCTTGTTTTGTTTTTTCCACTAGGATCTCCCACCATAGCCGTATAATCGCCAAGTAAAAAGATAACAGTATGGCCCATCTTTTGGAATTGTTTCAAGACTCGAAATACTACTGTGTGACCAATATGAATATCTGAGCTAGAAGGATCAACCCCGAATTTTATTCGAAGCTTTTTCCCAGATTTTAGTTTCTCCTCTAACGATTTCTCGGAGATTATCTCCTCGATTCCTCTTTTTGAAAGTGTTTGATTCATGGCTTTATTATTATTGACTTATAGGGCTAATTAATATACAATATTGCAGATTTAATTAAATTATTTTTTATACATAAAACAAATTCAAATAATTAAATATTTGTTGTTTACACCATAGCAACTTTTTAGCTATAATGTAAAGATAGGAGGGTAAAATTATGAAATTTAACTTTTCAAAGCGAAATAGTCTAAATATCAAGAAGATTCTCTCGCCCAGAACACGCAAAAAGATTACCTGGAAAAAGGTAGGGCGTGGTCTACTTTGGGCTGGCGGAGCTTTTTTGCTACTTATCGCTATCATGTTCGCTATTTATTCAAAAGATTTACCTACCCCGGCCAAGATCGCGGCCAGAACAGCTGCCCAGTCAACAAAGATTTACGATAGAACTGGCGAAACTCTATTGTATGAAACTGGCGAAGAAAAACGCACGATTATCGACTCGAATCAGATTCCAGACAATCTAAAAAACGCCACCGTGGCTGTGGAGGATGACAATTTCTACAAACACTCCGGTTTCGATGTGCGTGGCTTAGCGGCAGCTGTTTGGGAAAAGATAACCGATCGCAGAACAACAACGCGCGGAGCTTCGACCATAACTCAGCAATATATAAAAAATGCTCTCCTTGATTCAGATAGAACCATGACTCGAAAAATCAAAGAGCTCATTCTCGCTGTCGAGCTAGAATTTATGTATGACAAAGACGAAATCTTGACCATGTATCTAAACGAGATTCCATATGGCGGAAATACCGCCGGCGCAGAAGCTGCTGCTCGTATGTACTACGGTATCCCCGCTTCCGAACTGTCTCTTTCACAAGCTGCCACGCTTGCTGCCATTCCTCAAGCACCTACTTATTACTCTCCATACGGCACTCATACTGACAATCTGGGGTATCGAAAAGAGTACGTCTTAAACAGGATGGCTGAACAAAACTATATAACCCAAGAAGAAGCTGACGCCGCCAAAGAGGAAGACACTACAACAGTTGGCAGCTCAGTTCAGCTGAGAAAAGATACTATTTTGGCTCCCCATTTCGCACTTTACGTTATAGAACAAGCAGCAGAGGAGTTCGGCGAAGAGAAAATCCAAAAAGAGGGCTTGAAGATTATAACTACACTTGATTTTGAAAAACAGAAAATCGCCGAGGAATCTATAAATAACGGTGTTTCGAAGATAGAAAGATACGGAGCCGAAAACGCTGCACTAGTTTCGATCGATCCGAACAACGGCCAAGTACTAGCCATGGTGGGATCTAAGGATTTCTTCAACACCGATATAGATGGCAATGTAAACGTAACCGCCTCCCTTCGTCAACCCGGTTCATCTTTCAAACCATACTCATACGCAACGCTTTTAAAGAAAAAAGAGTACTCGCCCGCTTCAATCTTATTCGATCTTAGAACCGATTTCGGTGGTGGATACGTGCCTCGAAACTACGACGGATCCTTCGAAGGACCTGTCACAATTCGCCATGCCTTGGCTAATTCACTAAATATTCCCGCTGTAAAATCAATGTCGCTGGCTGGTTTAGACAACGTTATTAGAACCGCAGAAGATATGGGAATATCTTCCCTGACTGATAGAGATCGATACGGTCTCTCCCTTGTTTTGGGTTCAGGCGAAATTACACCTCTAGAGATGGCTGGCGCTTATGGCGTTTTTGCAAATCAGGGAGTAAAGCACGACATTAAAACTATCATGAAGATTTATGACCAAACCAATAAGGTTCTATATGAATATGAACCGGACAAAGACACAGGAAGAGTAGCTCTTGATCCTCAAGTCGCCTACGAGATAACCGATATTCTCTCGGACAATGTAGCCAGGTCTCCACATATGGGATCGCGTTCACAGCTATTTTTTTCCGGAAAAAATATTGCTTCAAAGACAGGAACTACCAGTTCCTATAAAGATGCTTGGACAGTCGGTTATTCTAGAAACATCGCTACTGCTGTTTGGGTTGGAAACAATGACAGCCGAGAGATGAAAGCCGGAGCCGCAGGGCTTGTAGTGGCAGCGCCGATCTATCATGAATATATGAATCGGGTGGTGGAAAAATCAGATACTTTTGATCGTCCAGATGGCATACAAGAGGTGACTGTTGACAAGCTTTCCGGCAAGCTTCCGACTGAGCACTCTCCCGAAACGATTACAGATATCTTCGCTACATGGCAAGTACCGACAGAAAAAGACGATATCCACATCAAAGTTCGGATACTAAAAGGCACAGATCTTCTAGCTCCAGAAGATGTTCCAGACAGTCTCGTAGAAGAGAGACTCTTTACAAACATTCATTCAGAACGACCAGATTACCCAAACTGGGAAGGTCCAGTTCGCGGATGGGCAGAGTCTCAAGGAATGGGCACGACTCCACCGACAGAATACGGAGATCCCGGAGACCTAGCTCCATCTATCTCAATTTCCTCACCAGGAGACGGCTCTACTGTTACCGGGACCCAGGCCATAACTGCTAACGCAGCCTCAAATATCGGAGTTAAGAATGTCACTTTCTATATAGACGATATTTCAATCGGAGTTGATTCCAACTCCCCCTACACCTATAGTTACAACTTCAACAACCTAACTTCCGGCAATCACAAGATAACCGCAATCGTAACTGATACAAACAACGCAACAGCCAAATCATCAGCTACGGTCAATGTTGTGAAAGATGAAGATGGCCCGATTATTTCAGTTGTGACCGAGACTCTTCTGAGTCCAACTAGTTATAAGATAACCTGGACAACAGATGAGAGTTCTACCTCTCAAGTAATATTTGGCACTACCTCGGACACTTTAGCTCCATACACCTACACTCACACAACAACAAAAGACACTGATCTAGTTAAATCACATTCAGTAACCATCACTGTTATAACGGGAGAAACATATTACTATAGAGTTATATCGGTGGATTCCTCAGACAACTCCACCACCTCAAACCAATACAGCTTCTCAAGCTAATATTTTCTAAATCCAAACTAAAAAACACGCTTACTCAGCGTGTTTTTTAGTTATCTCAAACGGCTCACCCCCCCCTGAGCCGTTTAACACCAAACT
>CAYRRY010000014.1:0-16757 GCA_964426805.1 uncultured Candidatus Saccharibacteria bacterium
CTTTTTGAAGAGAATTAGCTTGAAATATCTCCAATATTTGGTATAATTACTTCACGAATCGTGAATTCTTTACTATTATCTCGGAGTTGATATGAGCTATTTGATACCTACAGTAATTGAAAAAACCGCAGATGGAGAGAGAGCCTACGATATATACTCTAGACTTCTAAAAGATAGAATTATCTTTTTGGGTGGACGAATAGATGATGCAGTTGCAAATACAGTTATTGCCCAATTGCTTTTTTTAGAATCAGAAGACAATAAAAAAGATATCCAGATGTATATAAACTCTCCTGGTGGAGATGTCTACTCTGGTATGGCGATATACGACACTATGAAATATATCAAGCCGAAAGTTTCGACCATCTGTGTGGGGCTAGCAGCTTCTATGGCTTCTTTCCTGCTCGCTGGTGGCGAGAAGGGCAAAAGATTTTCACTCCCAAATTCAAGAATTTTAATTCACCAGCCGATGGGCGGAACGCAGGGTCAGGCGAGTGACATCAAAATACAGGCCGATGAGATTTTGAAGGTTCGAGAGGAGATGAACAGAGAAATGGCAAAAATAACGGGACAGCCGCTAAAGACAATAGAGCGTGATACGGATAGAGATTTCTATATGAGAGCTGAAAAAGCGAAGAAATATGGGATAATCGATAAAGTTATAAAGTAGGTGGGGCGCCGCGCGATTTACTGCGAAGCGCCGGTCAGCTCGGCGGGTTGTGTGGAATTTTGAGTGCTTTGCACAGTTTCGCGGATCCGTGTCTTCGGACATATATCCGAAAGGCTCCGTATCCGGGATCGCTCTTGATGAAAGCGTCTTTCATCTGCCTGACAAGTTCGCTCTCATCCAACCGTGCGATTTCCAGCTCCAGAAGAGCCATTTCGAAATTGCATAACGGCCAGACTTGTTCCCAGACACTCGGTTCCTGTTCTTCCACCGGTACCATCTCCTTGAGAGGAATATACTAAAAAAGCAGTGATTTGTCCAGTCTAAATTATTGTTGACGATGCAAAAAGATAAAAATTATTAATTCTAAAAAAAATGATAGATCCAAGAACGCAGAAATTAGCAAACCTAGTCGTAAAATATTTTCTTGATGTTAAGCATGATTCAAATGTTATTATCTCAGGTTCAACAGAAGCTGAACCTTTTTTGGTGGCACTATACAAAACTGTTCTTGAGGCAGGTGCTCATCCGTCTTTAAGGGTGACTCTTCCGGAAATCGGTCCTATTTTTTATAAATATGCCCAAAATCATCATATCGAAAAGTTTCCTGACATATTTAATTACACTGTAAAAAAAGCTCAGTATTACATCGGAATCGATACGACATCTAATACAAAAGAGCTTACCGACGCTGATCCAAGAATGATGGCAAAAAGATCGAAAATCACTCGACCGATAACTAGCTATATTGTAAATGAGAGGGAAAAGATACGTCGCTCTACAGTTGGTTATCCATGCAGAGCATTGGCACAGGAAGCTGAGATGTCCCTGCATGATTACGAGGATTTTGTTTTTGGAGCAACTCTTCTGAACTGGGAAAAACTTGGTAGAAAAATGAAGAAGATTCTAAAGAAGTTTCAAAAAGGCAGCGAAGTTCACCTCCTGGGCGAAAATGTTGATTTGAAATTTGGTATTCACGGTAAATTAGCTAAAGACGATTTAGATGGAGATAATGTTCCTTGTGGAGAAATATTTATGGCACCTGTTCGAGATTCTCTCGAGGGTTGGATAAAATTTGATTATCCTGCTATAGAGTTTGGCAAAGAAGTAACGGACATATCTCTGAAATTTAAAAAAGGGAAAGTTGTAGAATACGACGCTTCAAAAAATAAAGACTTTTTGAAGGAAATGCTAAATACTGACAAAAACTCTTCATATGTAGGTGAGTTTGGAATTGGGATGAATCCAAAAATTAAGAAGTTCACCAAAAATTTGCTTTTTGACGAGAAAATTGGTGGCACGATTCACTTAGCGTTGGGTATGGCCTACAAGGATAACGGAGGTGGCAACGACTCTGCAATACATTGGGACATCGTAAAAGATATGAAAAAGGCAAAGATAATACTAGACGGAAAAGTAGTTCAAGACAAAGGAAAGTGGAAAATATAAAAAAGTAGTTTATATAAAAAAAGAGCGCAAGAATAAAAAACGCTCTTTTTTTGTGTGCAAAAAGTGTTATGATTTTTTTAAATTAAATACCCGCCGCGTAGCGCGCGGCGGGTATTTTGTTCTGACCGGTGCCTGGTCTGGCTTAGGCAGCTATCCTCGCACGTATCTCGAGAGCGACGCTGTGATCGAAGTCCTGCCTTTCACCTATCTCCACGAATGTCCCATCCTCCATGACCATGATCTCAACGGCGAACAGGTTGCCGTTGTAGTTGGACGCCATGGCGCGACCGTATGCGCCGGCGTGCATCACTACCAGCAAGTCGCCGCGGAAAAGCTCGGGCAGGTTCAGGCGAGCGAGAGCGAGCCAATCTGTGCTCTCGCAGTATGGACCGCCAAGCGTGGTCTTGATCGCAACAAACTCCCCAGCGATCACAGCCCAGACCTGGTGGTAGGCGTCGTAGAGCATGGCGCGGATAAGGTCGGCCATGCCTGCGTCGCAGGTGGCGATCCGCCACTTCTCTTCCCGCTCCTCGCCGTCTTCGTCCTTCACCATATGTGTGCCCTCTTCGACAGACATCACAGAGGTGACCAGAATGCCGGTGTCGGCAACGATCGAACGACCGGGCTCTATGATCAGCTCCAAGTTTCGGTCTCCGATGGCAGCAAAGACGGCATCGGCGAAATCCTGGAGACTGGGCACTTCTCCATCCTCCATGTAGTTGACTGGAAACCCACCGCCTATGTCGAGGACGGTGAGGCCGAACTCGTCGATGATCGGAAGCGCAACATCGAGAGCCTCGACGGTACAGTCGGGGGATTCAATCTGACTTCCGATGTGGAAGTGCAGCCCAACTACGTCTGAACGCAAGTCGTGCTGGCGACACAGTATCTGTCGCACGGTGCTCTCCGGCATGCCGAACTTCGAGAAAGCAGTGCCGGTGGTCAGCTTCTCGTGTGTGTGTGCGTCGACGTTGGGGCGTAGTCGCAGAAGTACTCGTGGGCTGAGACCGTGGCGTTCGGCCACTTCCTCAATCACACTGAGCTCCTCGATGCATTCCACAACCATGGTCACTCCGAGCTGGACGGCTTCGTCGATCTCTGAGTCGGTCTTGGCAGCGCCCGCGTAGACTATCTCGCTCGGCTCAGCCCCGGCGAGCAGTACTCGTCCGAGCTCACCGCGCGAAACGACGTCGAATCCGAATCCTTCTTCGTGAATCGGTCCCAGGACATGTACGTTCATGCAGGCCTTGGTGGCGTAGCGGATTGTTGTCCCTGGACCGAAGGCCTGGCGCACTTCTCTGCAGTTCCGTCGAAGACTTTCTTCGTCGTAGACATACGCTGGGGTTAGCCCTTGTTCATGAGGGAATTTCCCCAGGATCTCTGAGATGGGGATGCCGTTGCAGCACATCACTCCGTTAACGTACTTAAAACTACCGACTTTCATCTAATGACCTCCACTGTGATCAGGATTCACATTCATTGCGCACACTACACTATTTTATTAAAAATTGCAATCCCATGGCACAATAAATCAATTTTCTAAACACTTTTTTACTAGAAGCATTACAAAAGCGGATATTTGTGTGTTTTTGTTTCATTTTTTTGTATAATGATTGTAAGATGTTTAAGTTTTTTCAAAAACGAGAGGAGAAGGGACCTGTCTTAACTAAAGACGGAGGTTTTTTTGTTTCTGATTCTACAATTGGGGTCTTGCTAGAATCATCCCCAGGTATTTTTCTGATCTTGGATAAAGAAGGCCAGGTTATAAGAGTGAATAGTAAGTTTACTAAAGCATTAGGTTACAAACAGAACGAAGTTATTAAGAAAAAGTTTTTTGAATTACCGATACTTGCTAAAGATTCAAGAGTGCAGATAAAGAAGATAGTTGGCCAGATTATTGAAAATAAAAAGTTTGACGAGCGAGAAATCGCAGTTTTCTCAAAAGATAAAAAAGAATTTCATTTTATATTGGAAGCAAAAGCATTACACGATAGTGGGGGCGGTATTTCAGGAATAGCTATCGGATTTTCTCCGATGACAATTGAGTCGGAGAATTCGTTAGTCTCTAAGTTGAGATCGATGTCAGAGATATCAGCCGGTTTTGTTGATCTAGATGTAAACAGCGATATCTATAAATACATAGGGGAAAGTTTGCGAAAACTTGTCGGTGATTGTTTGGTGGTTATGAATGTTTGGGATGATGAAAAAAAAGTGATACATCCAGTCGGGATTTACGGGATATCCAAAAAAGATTATTCAAAGATTTTGGGGGCAGACCCCATGAAGCAAGCCTTTCCTCTTACTGATGATGCTTACGAAAGATTGGTAAACAACTATTTGACTAAAGTTGAGGGAGGTGTCTATGAGGCGGGTCAGGGAAAATGGTCACGCGTTGCCTCAAAAACTTTCGAAAAGATTGCGAGGGTGACCTCAGTATATTCTATGGGATTTACTTGGAAAGGTGAGCTGTATGGAAACGCTATGGTACTTCTTCGGAACAATCAAAAGCTGAACCACGAATTGATAGAAGCCTTTGTTCACCAAGCTTCAGTTTCATTGCAAAAGGCAGAAGCAGACAAGGCATTGCAAAAAGCCCATGACGAGTTGGAAATTAAAGTTAAGGAAAGAACGAAAGATTTGCAAAAAACTGCATCGGAACTAGAGAAATTTAAGCTTGCTGTTGAAAATACTTCTGATCAGGTGGTAATCACCGATTTGGAGGGAAATATCCTATATGTTAATGCTGCTGCTACAATACTTACTGGATATGCGAAAGATGAACTGATTAGCAAGAGATCCTCTCTTTGGGGTAATAATTTGCTAGATAAATATTATACAAAGATATTTGAGCAGATTAATAAAGACAAAAAAACTTACAGAGGAGAGCTGAACAATATCTCAAAAGATGGCCGGGAATACATATCTGATTTAAGAATTGATCCTGTGTTGGATTCTCGGGGCAATGTTATCTTTTTTGTGGGTATTGAGCGAGACATTACACAGGAGAAGAAAGTTGATCAGGCGAAAACTGAGTTTGTGTCACTTGCCTCGCATCAGTTGAGGGCTCCTCTTTCGGCAATAAACTGGTATGTTGAGCTGGTTATGGACAACAAAGAAAAATTAACTACAAAGCAGAAAGAGTATTTAACAGAAGTTTATGCTGCCAGCAAGCGCATGGGAGAGTTAGTAGGTTCTCTTCTGAATGTTTCTAGAATCGAGTTAGGAGAATTTACAATTTCTCCCGAAAAGATAGACCTTAAAAAAATATCCGAGAGTGTTTTCAAAGAGCTTGTAGCCAAGATTGAAACCAAGAAACACAACATCAAGAAAATCTATCCAAAAGAAACTAGCTACACGGGAGATGAGAAATTAACCAGAATTATTTTTCACAATCTTCTTTCAAATTCGGTGAAATATACGCCAGAAAAAGGAAATATTTCTCTCAAAATTACTAAAGATAAAAAGTGGTTTTTTATTGAAGTTGCGGATAGCGGTTTGGGAATTCCTAAAAACCAGCAAAAAAAGATGTTTACAAAACTCTTTAGAGCAGATAATGTAAAGGGAGAAGTGATAGAAGGAACTGGATTGGGTCTATATATCGTAAAGTCGATAATAGATGAAGTGGGCGGGGAAATCTCTTTTGTTTCTGCTCAAAATAAAGGCACAACATTTAGAGTAAAGCTGCCTGCAGATGGGATGAAGAAAAAAGAAGAGGGGAAAGAATTATCATAAAAGTTAGGAGAAACATGACTTCAACAGGAAAAATTTTAGTTGTAGATGACGAAAAATTATTGAGGAAAGCCTTAAAGGATAAATTGTCATCTGAAGGGTTTGATGTGTTGGAGGCAAAAGATGGAGAGGAAGGCTTGAAAAAAGCACTTTCTGAGCACCCAGATCTAATATTGCTAGATGTGATGATGCCTAAGATGGATGGAACAGAGGTAGTGAAGAAGCTTCAAGAAGACAAGTGGGGTAAAAATGTTAAAATCATCATGCTGACAAACGTTTCTGATCCTGTCAAAGTTGCTGAGGCAACTGAGGCTGGCTCGCAAAACATGACTGTTTACGATTACATGATTAAATCCGATTGGAAGCTTGAAGAAGTAGTAGAGCGGGTCAGAACCAAGCTTGAAAAATAGGTTTTTAAAATTACTATTGACGACTTTGGTACAATAGTAATACTTACTATTAATTTTTGATTTGGAGAAATATGAATAAAACTCAGGAAAATTTATTGAAGGCTTTCACTGGTGAATCGATTGCTAGGAATAAATACACCCTATATGCCAAGAAAGCTGAAAAAGAGGGCTTGATTTGGATTGCGCGAGTCTTTGAAGAGACAGCTGATAACGAGCGAGCTCATGCAGAAGAGCTTTATGAGCAGATGAAAGGCAAGGTTGAGATGACTAACACATACGATATCCATTCTATCGATAAAACTGTGCAAAACCTGCGCCATGCGGCCGAGGGCGAAAATTTCGAATGGGGCAAGATGTACCCTGATTTTAAGAAGATTGCAGAAGACGAGGGAGATAAAGATAGTGCAAATTTATTTCAAGAGATATTAGAAGTCGAAGAGAAACATGAAGAGCGATATACGATTCTGGCTGATAAACTTGAAGCCGGCAAGCTTTTGGAATCAGACGATGAGGCCGAGTGGAAATGCATAAATTGTGGGTATATTCACAAAGGTAAAAAAGCTCCAGATCCATGCCCTCTTTGCAAAAAACCTCAAGGTTGGTACATGGAACTAGGTGCTGTGAGATAAAAATTAATGAGGAATTTTTTATGAATAATATATATAAATGTAATGTTTGTGGCAATATTGTTGAACTTATTCATGAAGGTGGGGGAGAGTTGGTTTGTTGTGGACAGCCCATGGATTTAATTAAAAATAAAGAAAAAGAAGAGGGGACAGAGAAACATCTGCCCGTTGTGACAAACGCTGATTCGGGTGTAATAGTAAATGTTGGTGAAGTCGATCACCCCATGGAAGAGAAACACTATATAGAGTGGGTTGAAGTTACAACAGATATCGGGACTTATAGAAAATATTTGAAGCCAGAGGAAAAACCAAGTGCTTCTTTTTGTATAAGAGAAAGTCAGATAAAATCAGTTCGAGAGTATTGCAGTGTTCATGGATTGTGGGAGAAGAAATAGAACGAAATATTCTTGCAATGTTACGCGTAATATTATTTGGCTGGTTAAATATTACTAAGGAGGAAAATGTTGAAAAAGATGCTTGTTGTTGTTGGCTTTATCTCTGTATTGTTTTTTTCAGGTACGGCTTTAGCCTGGGATGATTGTCCTTATAGCGAAGTTGATTGTTCTTACCCCGGTGAATGTAGCAGATATATCGATACAGACAACGATGGTATTTGTGATCATTCTCAGGCTGCACCCGAAGATCGAGAAACCACCATCGTAAAAGAAACGGAAGATCAAATTGCCAGCACAAAAGTTGCTGATGGTGATGATCTTGATGAAAAAAGTGTTGTATTGAGCGAAGAAAACAAAGACAAAAACAAAAAAAATTCAATTTCAACCAATTATTATTTTGTCCCAATTTCAATTATTATTATCCTTCTCTATTTTTTAAGTTTTATTTTGTATAAGACTAAAAAAATGTCGTTTGTGGTTCATAAGAAAATTTGGAATGTTTTGCTTTTGATCACATTTTTAATCTCGGCAATTTTAGGATTATTGCTTGTAATACGAATTCAATTTGGACTAGTTATGAATCCACCGATTGATGTTCTTTTTTGGCATGTTGTAGCTGGAATACCTATGGCCATAATATCAATCTTTCATGTTTTGTGGCACCTGAATTATTATAAACTAATATTTAAAGGTAGAAGTCGATCAACGCTTTGAAACCGAGTCTTTTGATTATTCGATAAACACTCTTTATTATTGAATATTTTACGTCATTAGACAATTCAGTAGTTGTTGATAGCAGCGGAACAGTGGCTATAATCTTCAATGGAATCTACAAAATAGGTTCGGGGCAGAGCATACCGAACGCCATGGTATTTGTGGGAAATTAATCCTTTTTCGAAAACAGGTAGTATGAGTAAGCTATTAAGAACAGTGTGACGCCAAGAATTGTTATTAAAAATATTAGATATGCAATATTAGGGAAAAGAACTCCGATTAGCGTGATGATTGCAGCAATCTTGAATAGCAGTCCTCCTAATTTGTGGGTTTTGTCCCATACTTCTTCGTTGGCAAGTGTCCAAGGGGTCCGGATTCCTATAGAGTAGTTTGATTTTGCTTTTCCTAGCATGTTTCCGATAAAGAAAAATAGGACTGAAAAGGCCGGTATTATGTAGGTGGCAAAGTGGAATTCGTTTCCCAAGTTCCAGAAAGTAGTTAAAGAATATAAGTAGCCAAATAGCAGAAAGATTATAACCATAAAGGTGTCGTAGGATTTTCTAAACTTTTCAATGTTTTTTGATTTCGGATCAATTCTTGGAATCAGAACATACAAAACCCACATAACTGCTAGAACGATTGGCAGAATAAATGTGCCCCAGAATCTAGACATATAGCCATCGACCGCTCCCTCCGAATTCCAGTGTGAGGCGACCTGTTCTGGCAGCTTGGGATACAAGATTATCCCGGCAACTATCGAAGCTACCACAGTTAGTAGTGTAATAATCTCACTTGTTCGGAGTTTGTTTTTCATAAAAAATACGATTAATTATTTATAGACTTTATCATCTATTTGAGCTTCCGCCACGTACATTATTTCGCAAGAGCCGGCTCCAGTGTCATTTCTAGTAGTTGACGATACGCGATCAAAATCTTGACTTCCCTCTGTGGTTATATCAACTAAATATCCGGACAGAAGTACCATCTGTCCTTTTTTCGATCTGCCGATAGCTTTTTTGATTGAATCAGAGGCGGGCACTATGTGGTGGTTCGAGGAGTGAGTTGCCATATATTTACCGGCCAAAGTAGCGCTTTTATCATAGTTAAAATAGTACCATCTACTACTTTGAGTGACTTTGATCCCCTGATTTTGTTCTTTATCAGCCATATCTTCCCAACCCAGGGCAAGATCGGTCGGCATTACCTTAGTTTCAAAATCAAAATAATAATTTTTTCTACTTAAGATTAGCGCAGAAACTTCATATTCTGCTCGAGGTTCTAGAGTAACAACATTATTTTCAATATTTAGTACAATATCTTCTGCTTCAAAGTCGCCACTTTGATACGGCTCCTCAAATGCCGCAATTTCTGACTCATTGGTCGAATAGGGAGTGGGAGCAGTAAATGTCGCATAACCATACCAACCCGCGCTGATGATGATAGCCGCAACAATCCATTTGAAAAAAGTTTTCACCAGTCTCTCCTTATTTCTTCATATAAACAGTTTTTGCATGATAATGATCGATAACTTTTTGGCTTGGCGGAAAAACCTTTTTAGGTAATTCATCAAGTTCAAACCACTTCCATTTAGTAATTTCCTCTGGCTCCATGACCTTTGCTTTGTCCTCAAATTTTTCACATAAAAAACCTACTGTTACAAAGTGAGCGGTCGGCACTGAATCATTGGTTAGACTAATTAGTTTCAAGTCTTTTTCTTGAACAATAATGCCTGTTTCTTCTAGCGTCTCTCTGGTACAGGCACTTTCAAAAGATTCTCCGAAATGCATTTTGCCACCGGGCATAGTCCAAGTGCCTTCGCCATGAAGCTCGGAATCAGCTTTTTCGGGGTCATCGTTGCGTTTCCCCAAAAGAATCTTTCCTTCTTTCAAGATCATCACTCCAAAACCCACATTTACCAGTTTTTCTTTTTCCATATTATGTCCTCACTAAACTAAGCTACATCTTTTAGGTTCTCGATTTCAGATCTTACCTCCCCGAGTCCTTCGGTCATTTTTTGTTGCTCGGCTAATATTGCTTTTGTGTTCGCTGCTGTTTCCTCAGCGGCTTCTGCGGCTCTTATCTCTGCGTCTAACCCATCTCTCTTGTGATCTAGATTTAATTCCCCTTCATTTTCAGCGCCTGCGCCTACTGGATTTTCACCAGGCATTACTGAACCGGTCGCTTTGCTTAATTCGTTTGGCATTTTTTCTCCTAAATTATTTTTAATAATTACTTGTTTATTCACTAATATTTTACCATATTCAGATATTTGAAGAAAACAATGGAAATAAGCAAAAATACCTTGTATCTTACGAGAGGTTTTTGATATAATTAACACACGATTGTATAAAGGCTTTTGCCAGGAGGGAAAACTGAACTACAAATCTATTTTTGGTGTAAAAGAAGAAAATCAGCGTAGACGCAAGAACAAGCTTTCAGTTATTGTTGTCTCCATTTTTGTGTTGTTGATTATTACCTTTGTGCTTCCTTTTAGCACTCTTTTTAGAACCATGGCTGCTACTAGTACCTGGGACATGACAAGCTCGGGTGATTATTCTTTTGACTCAGACTACATAGAAATTGACTCAGGAGAGGCACAATTGAAATCAGCCTATACTCCTGGCGTTGATTGGATAGCGGCGGATGGAGAGGGGAACGGGTGGGGCCATAGGAGCAAGATTATAATAGATAATACTTTGAATGCAAATGAATTGACCGACCATCAAGTATCATTTATTCTTGATAGTCAGACCATGATCAACGATGGCAAGCTGAATTCAGAATGCGAAGATCTAAGATTCGCCGATTCAAATGGAGCAGACGAGCTTAATTATTGGATTGATTCCTCAACCTGTGATTCTGATTCGACTCAAGCCTGGATAAATATTCCAATTTTTGCTGCTTCATCCGAACATTCAATTTACGTATATTATGGAAATGATCAGGCGAGTGATGGAAGTGACGGAGATAACACTTTTGACTTTTATGATGATTTTATAGGATCATCAATCGATTTAACTAAATGGGAAGATGCTGGCAGTATTGGCGGATGCTCAGTGTCTAGTGGTGAGTTATTGTGCATAGAGGGAAGCGGCGGTGATTATCGGTGGATAAAAACAAAAGAGTACACTGTCCCCGCAACTTTTTTTGTCGAATTTGCGATGAGACCCAGCTGGGGAACAAGCCAGCATGATTGGGATGCAGGGATAGATTTCGGTAGTAATTATATCGCATATAAAGATGACACAAACAATGGAACTGAGGCAATGGTTATAGTGGATAACGCACCATGGGATAGTCGTAGCTCCGGAGGGGTGGTAAGAAATTATAGTGACAATAACACATATCATAAATATCGAGCGGAAAGAAATCAAACTGATCGAAGATTCTACGATCTAACAGATGATAGATCCCATACAAGAAATGCCGTTGGAGATGTCGGAATCGGCAAAATAAATTTTTATGGTGATGCAGACACTTCGGGCTATGGCGCGTATTACGATTGGATAAGGGTCAGGGATTACGTTAATCCCGAACCCACTACTTCTATCGGGACCCAAGAAGGCCTCCTCTCCACCTCTTCTCCCACCCTCGTCCCCAACACCGGCCAAGGTTTCTCCACGCTCTCTGGGTTTTCTGAAACACTTGGTTCTGGTTCATCTGGTGATATCAAATATCAAATATCAAACGATGACAGCTCCACATGGTATTGGTATACAGGTGGCTCATGGACAGAAACCTTGGGTGGTTATGTTAATACAAATACAGCCAGTGAAATAAATACTAATATTGCTGATTTTGATGACTTAGGCTCTAACCCTAAAACCTTGGTTTGGAGAGCTTATCTTAATTCAGATGGTAGTCAACAACCGAAACTAGATAACATAGAATTATCTTACGTTTGGGATACCGGTGATCCAGACAATCCAACAAGCGGTACCACTACAGTGTTATCCGAAGAAGGGGGAGACACCCTAACTACTGGAACATGGTACAACTACGTTGCTCCCTACATATCTTGGAGTGCCCCAGACGATAACTGTAACGCTGGTGAAACTGTTTCCGGAGTTGCGGGATACTATGTATACTTTGGTACTGATAATACGGCAGATCCCTCCACAGCGGGTAGCTATCAAACAGGAACTAACTACACTGCTTCCAGCTTAACCTCAGACAATACATATTACTTAAGAATAGAAACAGCAGACAATGCTGGCAACGTTGCGGACATTATGGCCGGAGACCCAGCCCTCTTCACTTATCAATACGATGGCGATGATCCAGTTTCTCCTCTTTACGTTTCAGTTTCCCCGTCAGGTTACAGCAGAACTAATTCCTTTACTTTCTCCTGGCCAACAACAGGTGAAAATGCAGCATCAGATGCAGGGGGTTCAGATCTAGCTGGATATCAGTACAAGATAAACTCTGAGGATTGGTCAGAGATTATCACCGGTGGAGAGATAGAGATGAACGATCAAGCAGACCAAGGAGTAAATGTGTTCTACTTCAGAGCAATAGACAATGCAGGGGGTTATGATCAAACTCCAGTTCAGACTAACTTCTACTTCAACGATACAGCCCCAACTTGTCCTACCAATCTCTCAGTAGCCCCTGAATCATCAGAAGAAAACTCCTTTACTTTTTCTTGGGATGAACCAACAGGTGATGTAGAGGTGTCTGGTTACTACTACTCTGTGAACAATCTACCAGCCCCATCTAACGTTTCCTTTACTGAAGATGAATCGATAGGTCCAGGACCTTATGCTACTCAACAGGGAGAGAACACCTTCTACATAGTAACCAAGGATATGGCTGGTAACTATGATCTCGAGTCTTGCTCCAGTATTACCGGTAACCCTACCATAGACTCCTGCGCTAGAGCATATTTTACAGCCGAGACTTCGGCTCCTGGGGCGCCGACATCAGTTTCAGTTGTGGATGGTTCGAATAGGGAACAACAACTCTATAAAGTGTTTCTTTCGTGGACCGCCCCCGCAAACCAAGGAACGGGTTTCAACGGTTATGAGGTTTACAGATCTTCTGATGGAGAAAGCTTCTCATCAGTTGGCACTACCTCTGGCACCACTTACGCTGATACCAATCTTTCCTCAACTCTCTACTATTACAATGTAAAGAGCAAAGACAATGCAGGTCAATACTCCGTTGTCTCATCTACGGTTGAGGTTACTCCTACTGGCAGGTACACTTCACCGCCTGAGTTGGTGTTGGAACCATCAGATACAGCTACCACATATACTGCTAGTGTTTCTTGGGAAACAGATAGAGAATCATCGTCATTTATTGATTATGGAACAGAAGTGGAACACATTGGAAATTTATCTGGTGGAGATTCCAAGGGTCAATTGGATAGCGTAACACATCACATAGTCAATCTTTCCGGCCTAGAGGCTGAAACAGTTTACTACTACAAGGCAGTTTGGGTTGATAGTGATGGCAATAGGGGACAGAGCAATACATATTCTTTCACTACTGATCCTGCTCCAAAAGTTTCTGAAGTTGATTCGGCGCAAAACATCCGACTGGATTCCATGTTAATTAATTGGAAAACTTCCTCAATAGCAAACTGCTCAATATATTATGGCAAAACATCAGCATATGGTGGAATATCTGCTGAAGCTGAGAGCTCTTTTGCTTCATCTCATATCACCACGTTGGAGGCCCTAGAGGACTCTGCTGAATATCATTTTCAGATTAGATGTAGAGATTCAAACAGTAATCTGTTTACTTCTGATGATTATATCCAAACCACGCTCACCCGACCAAAGGTTTCCAACCTTCGTTTCGAGTCAGCCAAAGATGCTCCAACCACAACCTTGAAGTTTACTTGGGAGACAAACACTCCCACCACCTCTATCGTTACCTATCAGGGGCAGGGACAAACACTCAAAACTCAATCAAATGCAGATTATGAATTAAATCATGAAATAGTAGTAGAAAACCTAAATGATAGAACCACCTACTTACTTCAAGCTAAAGGTGTAGATGAATATGGTAATGAAGCTATTTCAGATATCAACACCTTTACTACTCCAGACGACACTAGACCACCGAAAGTTTCAGATCTTACTGTCGAGATAAAGTCATCCGGTTTCGGTCAAACACAAAAATCACAGATTGTTGTTTCTTGGCAAACAGATGAACCTGCTTCTTCGCAGATTGAATATGATCAAGGCATCTCTGGCACTGAATACAACTTCAAAACCAAAGAAGACTCAACTTTATCTACATCACACGCCGTTATCGTAAATGAGCTAGACCCAGCTAATATTTATCACCTAAGAGCAGCTTCAAAAGATTCTTCAGGCAATGTCGGTTATTCACAAGACACCACCACCATTACAGGTAAGTCACAAGATTCCATAGTAGATATTATCCTAAATTCCCTAGAGAAGAGTTTAGGATGGATGTTTAATGTGTTTAGTTTTTGATTGAAATTACCAAAAAAGATATAATTTATACAATATAAAATGAGGGGTAATGGAAAAAAAGGAAAAAAATAAACCCATTATAGAAATTTGTGATGTTCACAAATATTTTGATTTAGAGGGTGACAGAAAAGCCCATATCTTGAAGGGTGTAAGCACAGATATAAACGCTGCTGATTTTGTTATTATATACGGCCCTTCGGGATCCGGAAAATCAACCTTATTGCACCACATTGTTGGTTTAGAAACTCCATCTTCTGGCCACATTAATCTTTTAGATCAGCAGATTAGCAGCATGAAAAAAGAGGACAGAGGAATACTTCGTTCAACAAAAATTGGCATGGTTTACCAGATATGGTATTGGGTTAAATCTTTGGATGTAATTGACAATGTTGCAGTCCCCTTGCTTTTGCAAGGTAGCAGTTTTTCAGAGGCAAGAGAGAAGGCACACGAGATGTTGACAATGGTCAAGATGGAGAAGTTTGCTAATAAGTCTCCTCTTCGCCTTTCTGGCGGTGAGCAACAAAGAATATGTTTGTCTCGGGCTTTGGTTAATAATCCTTGGATAATCGTCGCTGATGAACCAACCGGAAATCTAGATACTCATAATTCCGACGAGATAATGAGGGTTTTTCAAGATTTGAATAAAAAACAAAAACGTACCGTAATTTTGGTTACGCATAATCTGACGTATCTCCCCATTGCTAATAAAACCATTGCTATCAGAGATGGCGAGATAGTGACTTCGGACGAAGAAGCAGTAAAAGATAAGATAAAACAGGAAGCGAAGGAAAAGCAATGAAATTTAAAGTAATTATTCAACTTGCTCTTACAAATTTATGGTCTCATAAATCAAGAACCTTATTAACAATTACCGGAGTTACAGTAGGTATTACGGCTATTATCTTTTTAGTTTCGCTCGGATATGGCTTAGAAGAATTGGTGACTAAACAGGTTGGTAGTTTTAACTCATATTCTATCGTCGATGTGCCAGCTTCTGATAGTTCAAAGCTGAAAATAAACCAAGGATTGCTAGACAACATATCACAGATTGGTCACGTTTCCGAATACTCTGTTGTTTGCAATATCGCTGGCAGGATCAATAAAGCCGACAGTGATTCAACAGCCGAGACTGTAATTATCTCGGGTGATGAAAAATACTTTCAAATGTCGGACACTGTTGCTAGCGTTGGTGATTTGCCGAGCGACAAGCGAGAAGTTGCTCTAAATCGTTCAGTAATTAGCGTTATCGGTGAGAGCGAAGAAACAGTGATAGGGAGAGAGGTCACAGTGGAGACAATCATTTCCGATGGACTTTTAGCAGAAAATCAAGAAGAAGCTGTCGGCAACGCAAATACCACGATGAAGGTTGTGGGTATTGTTGACTATGCAGAGAGTCCGGTAATTTTTACGAACATTGATTTGTTACATGAAGTAGGGGTAGCTAGTTATTCTTTATTAAAAATCAGAGCAGATGATCCAGAAAACATACCTTCGATAAGATCAAATGTCGAGAATTTGGGTTTTTCTACCGAGTATGTCGGAGATACTCTGGAGGAGATAAACAGAATCTTTGATCTTTTTCGAATCGTTTTGGCTGCTTTGGGTGTCATCGCTCTAATAGTCGCTGCCTTGGGTACTTTCAATACTTTGACTATAAGTCTTCTTGAAAGAACAAAGGAGGTTGGTTTGTTTAAAGCAATTGGCATGAGAAACAAAGATGTTTATAGATTATTTTTGGCTGAAGCTATGATAATTGGTCTTATGGGTGGGATTTTGGGCTTATTATTGGGAGTGGGTTTAGGTCAAGCAAGTAATGCTCTAATCAAGTACTATGCTGATTTATCAAACGTTCAAGCGCTTAGGCTGTTCGTAACTCCTAATATATTTGCCGCTGCTGTTTCTCTTTTCTCTGTTGTCGTTGGATTCTTGACGGGTTGGTATCCATCGCATCGTGCAGTGAGGATTGATCCATTGGAAGCTATGAAATACGAATAGAAGATTTTTATTGTTGACAGGGGAGTGATTTTCAGATATTATCTCTTTAGATAAAGCAAAATTGAATGTGTAATCAGGGGGAATTAGTTTGCATCACTGCAAAAATAATTTTGTTTTCATGTTTTTCTGGAGCTTTATCACGTTCTTTAACAGTTAAATAGTGATGATATGTGCGGAGCCTTAAAACATTTATGTTTTAAGTCTTTATGAATTTGAGAAATAAATAGTAATAATAAGAGCTAATAAATTCTCTATGATTAATTTCCTCCGGGAAATTAATCACTACACGGAGAGTTTGATCCTGGCTCAGGATTAACGTTGGC
>CAYRRY010000015.1:0-15592 GCA_964426805.1 uncultured Candidatus Saccharibacteria bacterium
GTAATCCCCTTCCTGTCGGTATCGGGGTCATAGTATTCATCTCTATACAAAAATGTCACCAAGTCAGCGTCCTGCTCAATTGATCCCGACTCACGAAGGTCAGATAGCTGAGGTCGTTTGTCCGGTCTATGTTCCACTGCACGAGAAAGCTGAGAAAGGGCTATTACCGGCACCTTGAGTTCACGCGCCAAGCCCTTTAGCGAACGTGATATCTGAGATATTTCTTGTACCCGGTTATTATCATTTCCGCCACCGCGTCCCTCCATAAGCTGAAGGTAGTCGATGATCAGAAGACCCAAGCCGTGCTCCATCTGAAGTCTGCGCGCCTTGGCTCGTATCTCCATCACATTCATGCCCGGTGTATCGTCTAAATAAAGTGGAGCTTCAGACAAAATCCCCATGGCGTAGCCGATTTTCGGAAAATCATCATCGTTTAAGTTACCAGTTCGAAGCTTCCACGAGTCAACTCCGGCTTGTGAGGATAGCAGTCTATCAACCAGCTGCTCCTTGCTCATCTCGAGTGAAAAAATTGCGGTTGGAATTTTCTCCTCTATCGCTGCATGCTCTGCCAGGTTCAAGGCAAAAGAGGTTTTCCCCATCGAAGGACGAGCCGCCAAGATAATCAGATCCGACTCCTGAAAACCAGCTGTTACGGCGTCCAAATCCTTGAAACCAGAGGGAACTCCTCGTATTGCACCCTTATCTTTATCCTTATGAATTTTGTCTATCCTATCAAATGCTTCGGTCAAAACGTCCTTCACCGGCACAAATTTATCCTTCATCGAACTCTGCGAAACAGCGAATAGCGACTGCTCGGCCCTATCTAGGGTGTCCGATATATCAGCATCTTCGTCGTAACCGAGCGTACCGATGGTTGATGCAGACTCAATCAAGCGTCGCAAAATCCCCTTCTCTTTCACAATGTTTGCCCAGTGAACAATGTTTGTCGCCGATGGAGTTCCGTTTACCACCTCCGCCAAGTAACTGGAGCCACCTACTTCTTTCAAGTGTTCCTCGGCCTCCAGTATTTCAGAAAGGGTGATAATATCTATCGGCTTTCTCTTCTCAAAAAGCTCCAACATAGCTCGATAAACGATCTCATGGCGAGTTTCATAAAAATCCTCAGGCGTGACAATATCGACAATCTTTATTACGGCATCTTTATCGAGTAAAAGCCCACCTATAACCGCCCGCTCAGCATCCAAGTTTTGAGGAGGAATTCGCACATCACGAGGAATATTGAACTTCGGACGAAGATCACTTGTCTTTTTGTCTTTTTTTGTTTTTTTCCGCTCAGCTTTTGCCATAGTAATATAATTTTAGCCAAATATTTCGTCTGCCGCCTCAATCATTTCATCGTCTGAAGCCGGCTTTTCAATCTTTTTTTTAAAATCAGATATCTTGCAGTTAATCTTGCATTTCTTGCCTAGCACCTCCTCGGCAAATTTTTCTATCAGTTTGATGTTTTTCATCTCCGAGATTTTATCTTTATGGAATTGAAATTTGACTCCCAAAGTAATTAAATCTTGGTCAAAGGCTATCGGTCTCGCATCCCGCAAAAGCGCCGCCAGTGAGTTGTTCTCTTTCTTGGTCAAAGTCACTACATTGCTCCACTGACCAGAGGAGAGTGCGATGGATTCAGGAGTGTTAGGTGTTTTTTCTGCAGGTTTTTTCTCGACACTTTCGGTCGGGACTACGACCTCCGGTTTTTTAGGAGTGTCAGGGCTCTTCACCTTTGGACTCGTCAACTCGGTTTTTTCTACAGGCGTTTCCTTTTTTGGATATTTATCATTTGAACCTGTTTGCCCTGAGCTCTGTCGAGGAGGCTTTGGAGTGGTTTGTTTTACAGGCTCACTTTTTGTTTGCTCCGATTTTGGAGCATCAATTCCTATGTCTCCGAACAACGCAACAGCTTCTATCGCCGCCATCTCTATCGGCATCAGGGGATATGCAACATCTTTTAGCAAGACTCCGGATTTTATAAATATATCTAAGATGTCTCGAGATTGAGCAAGGGTGATTAATTTTGAAAGATCGGTTATCTTTTTGATGTTCTCTTTTGTATCATCGAAAACCAACTTCTCGGTAGCTTTGTACAACATTATCTTTCGAACAACCTCTATCACCTCTTTGTTGAACTGAGCCATGCTTTTGCCAGATGCAAAAAGGTTTTGGGCGATTTTTAATCCCTCCTCCGAATTGGTATTAAAAATCGCCGCTAAGAACTCAAAAACCTCTTTTTTCTCCGTAATTCCCAAAATATCTTGAACCATCTTAACCGTTATTTTTTTGCCGCTAGCCGATACCTGCTCCATAAGCGAAACCGCGTCCCTATGTCCGCCTTCGGCCATAACGGCGATCATATCTAGCGCCTCTTCCTCGACTTCCAGCTTCTCGGCCTTGGCTACTTTATTTAAATACTCCAGCAGTCCATCTTTACTGATTCGAGCGAAGTCAAAGCGCTGTGTTCTAGAAATTATAGTGGCTGGAACCTTGTGAGCTTCTGTGGTGGCCAAGATAAATATCGCGTGCGCTGGTGGCTCTTCTAGCGTTTTTAAAAGTGCGTTGAAAGCCTCGCGGGTCAACATATGAACTTCATCTATGACAAAGACTTTATACTTGCTCTTGGTCGGTGCGAACCTTACATTCTCTCGCAACTCCCGTATCTCCTCTATCCCCCTATTTGAAGCAGCGTCTATCTCGATTATGTCGATCGAGCGCCCCTCCATTATTTCCTTGCATGAATCGCATTCATTGCACGGCTCACCATCCTTACCCTTTTCGCAATTTAATGTTTTGGCTATTAACCTGGCTGTCGAAGTTTTACCTGTACCCCGAGGTCCAGTAAAGAGGTATGCGTGGGAAATCTGATCGTTCTTGAAAGCATAGAGTAAAGTATCGCGGATATGATCCTGACCGATTAAATCACCAAATTTTATTGGCCGATACTTCCTGTAAAAAGACACTTGTTTGTTTTTAATATTTGATTTGTATTAACATTATATGGTTCAAACCGCACTAGTTGAATGCCTTGTTTAGTTAGGTATCAAAAACCAACTCCTAAATTGAGTATTAGGAATTAGTTATTAGAAATTATGATTTTTATCCCTACCTTCTCCACAGGGTTATGTACATAAACAGCTTCTAACTTGAGAAAAAACAAAAAAACCAACAGTTTAACTATATCTCTCTAGAGAGCTATAGTTAAACATATGTAACAATATATAGTTACTTCATTCTTATAGCGCCAGGATAATTAGCTTTAACATATTTATTATCATCACATTCTTTATTATTGTCTTTCTTGCCTTCTGTCTGCTTGTTTAAGTTATATAATCCCAATAATTTATGAAATTTTTTATCACAACCATCTAGCTGATCTTTTGTTGCGCTAATAGTTCCATCAGTAGTACCCACATTTATTTTAATATCGTTGTAAGTGCCACCATCCTTAACCATTCTCATAATTTCTAGTCTTTGAGCAATATAAGCGATTTCGCTTGGCGAAACTAAACTTTCTAAAAACCACCTAATTTCTGTTTTATCTTTTAACTCTGATAACATTTCAACAAATACACCCACCTGCCTTTCTCGAACTTTTTTGTTTTTATGCTTCCCAATATAACGCATAAAGTCCTCCTTTTGTTAAGTATTAATATATTAGGTTGACTATAGCTCTCTAGAGAGCTATAGTCAACCATTCGTTAATATGATAACAGGTATTCGAAGAGTATTAAATATTAAAAATATTTTTGTCAAAATGTTCTAATTTGAATTTAAGATAATTTTTTTGACGTTTGGGCTCTTTTCTGTTAATTTGTAACGTCGTAGATGTGGCGTTCAATCGAGCACAAGAAAGACGAGGAAAATGAAAACGGAACTGCACACAAGCTTCATACACCTGGCGGATAGACGGGTCGCTCAAGTCGAGCACGAAAACAACGGCCGGTTCCGAATACTACGAGTCTCAGACTCCGCTGACGAACTAAACCTGGGAGACTTCCCGTTCCAGGTTGGAGTCAAGTTCGACGGCGATCCTCTGTGTCTCCCGTTGCCGCCAGATATCGGCGCAACGCTCGACGTAGACGTGACTTCAGGCATTACCGACGAGACAGTCAAGATCGGCACCGTCATCTCTGCCGCCGAAGCCTACCGGAAAGCCTGCTGGGCGATCCATGACCTGGAACGGCCACCGATCAGCCTGGCAATATCCGCAGGGCTCGCAATGAAAAAACCTGGAATGATCGATGCCATGGTGAGACCATCGCCGACCAACATCGACGAAGCAGAGTCACTCTGCCCCGTCGATGTCGAGCAGCTCTGCATCAATGCGCTCTCTATCAGAGACCATCTGGTGCGTGGGACGACGAGGAGCGGAAAAACGAAATGGATGTACGAAGACCGTGACCGCGGTGTGACAACAATCAGTTTCATCCCCAATCCGCACGGGTGGGACAAGCTATTCCGAGCCATTCGCACGCGGCGGGACAAGCTCTCGCCCACATAGCCCCACGGAACCAAGAAACCCTCAAGAGCCCCGGCGACTAAGTCGGGGCTCTTTCTATTTCGGGAAGCAAAAATAACACCTATTTCCTCTTTTCTCGCATATATTCTTGCTATTTGAAAATCAATAATTTACAATATACATATCACTTGTTAAAAAGCCGGAGGGGCATACATGAATAGAAAGCAACTATCAAAGGAGCTAGCGAAAAACTCCGATTTATCACAGCGCAAAGCTGAGAATCTTATTATTGCTTTCGGCTCTGCTATAACCGACGCACTAGAAAAGGGAGAGAAAGTAGTTTATTCCAACTTCGGAACATTTTACACCGTTCACTACCCCTCAAAAACCATATATCACCCGAAGCTGGGTAAAAAAAAGACCATGATCATGCTTCCTACCAACGCCGCCAAGTGGATGCCAGCACCCGTAATAAAAAAAGCTGTAAATGATGGCAAGGCAGATAAGGGAATTGTAAAACACAAGGCAACTAGAAAAAAGGAAGCTCCAAGTGCCAAGAAAAATGAAGAAGAGGAAAGTTTTGATATCCCGATTAATATAAAAAACACCAAAACTTCCAAACCAGCCACTGAAAGAAAAAATGAAAATAAAGTTCAGCTAGAAGTTGAAGACGACATTGAAAAATATGAAAAGGAACTTAAAAACAAACAAGGCAAGGAAGAGAACGCTTCAAATATCTATGAAGAGATGCTAGACGATGGCTCGAAAGAAATCACAACTTCAAAAGGATCAATCAAAGCCTACAAAAAAGACGGGGGAGAGAAACCTGGCCCTTTCTCTTTCCTCTCAAAGATAGGAAAGAAAGATAAAGAGGAGAAAACAGAACCCATAAAGAAAAGTGAAGATAATACAAAAGCCGAAGAAAAATCTTCTGGCAAAGTAAGCTTAGCCGACGCTGGGATTTTTAGCCCTCAAGCTTCAAACGGAAGAGCAGAGAAACCAAACTCGGGTGAACAGAAAATAGACAAGATAAAAGATGAGTTGAAAAAACCGGAAGAGAAAGATGAGCCAAAAACAGAGGGCGAGGACAAGTCAGTCAACAACGATTCTCTGCCACAAGAGAAAAAGGAGAAGGCCTTGTCTCCCAATATCTTTGACAAGGTAAATATCTCTTATCGAGATTTGTCGAAAACCACCGTACCCAAAGAATTGCTCGCTCGCCTACCAGAAAAAATAGCTAAAAAATCCAAAGCAGTGCCGATCGAGGACAAGAATGGCAAAATTACCGTAGCCATGATCGATCCCGAAGATGTCGAGGCAAAAGAAATTATAAAAAGATCACTTGGGGGGAACATAAAGATTACTCTGGCTACTGAAGCAGATATTAATCACGTTTTGAGTCAATACCAAGGTTTAGAATCTGAAGTATCCGAAGCTGTCGAAAGTGCCGAAAGTGATGATAAAGAGAACAAAAAGAGCAAAAAAAATAAAACTAAACAGGAGATAATGGACGAGGCTTCCGATGACGCACCAGCCGCCAGAATCGTTAATTCCCTTCTGAAACGAGCTATCCGAGACAAGGCTTCTGACGTTCATATCGAACCGACCGAGAAAGAAGTCTCCGTTCGCTTTAGACTCGATGGTGTTTTGAAAAAGAAAGTCTCTCTTCCAAAAGATATACAATCCGCCGTAGTCTCGCGTATTAAAATCCTATCAAACCTAAAAATCGATGAACAACACCTACCTCAAGATGGAAGATTCAATATAAATGTAGACAACAGAAGAGTAGACTTTCGTGTCTCTTCAATGCCGATCGCCAACGGCGAAAAAGTAGTGATGAGAATTTTGGATAAAGAAACAGGCATTTTGACCATAGAACAGCTGGGTGTTCGTGGTTCAGGAGTTACAATTTTAGAAGAGCAGATAAAGAAAAGCCACGGTATGATTCTGGTTACCGGGCCTACCGGTTCTGGTAAAACTACTACTCTCTACGCTGTAATAGATAAACTTTATTCAGATGGAGTAAATATTGCAACCCTGGAAGATCCGATTGAATATCAACTGAAAGGTGTCAACCAATCTCAAGTAAACTCCGATATCGGCTTCACCTTCGCTTCCGGTCTCCGCTCGCTTGTTAGACAAGACCCCGATATCATTATGCTAGGTGAGATCCGTGATAGTGAAACCGCAGATATGGCGGTTCACGCCGCTCTTACCGGTCACGTTGTCCTCTCTACCCTGCATACAAACGACGCTGCTGGAGCTATGCCGAGACTAATTGATATGGACGTTGAACCTTTTCTTCTGACCTCTTCTGTAAATGCAATTGTAGGACAAAGGTTAGGAAGGAAGATATGCGAAGAGTGCAAAGAGGAGATAAAAATTACAACTGAAGAAAAGAAAAAAATAGATGCTGAAATAGAAAAGATGCCCGAAAAGGAAAAAGCTGAAGTCAAGAAAAAGACTATGAAGTTGTACAAAGGAAAGGGATGCAAAGAATGCGACAACACCGGCTACAAGGGAAGAGTTGGCCTGTATGAGGTTTTGGCAATATCGGAAGAGATCAAGGATCTAATTTTAAAACGCGTCTCTTCGAGTCAGATTCAACAAAAAGCGATTGAACAGGGCATGGTCACCATGCTTCAAGACGGAGTTCTAAAAGCGCTAGAAGGTGTGACTTCTATGGAAGAGGTTTGGAGAATAACTAAAGACTAATAAATTATGCTATTCAATTATCAAGCAAGAAATACAGAGGGTGAAATCGTCAAGGGCAATATAGAAGCCAACGAGGAAGCTTCTGCTATAACATCACTTCGAGGAAAAGGTTTGTATGTCAGCAAGATAAAGAGGAAGACAGACAAAGCCGTTTCCAAGTTTTTTGAGAAAAAGACAAATCTAAAAGACAAAATTATCTTTACTCAACAGCTAGGGATTATGATCAAATCCGGTCTCTCCGTTGTTGACGCCTTGAAAGCACTAAAAGATGAAACTAGTAACGAGAAATTTTCGGGGCAGATAACTGACGTTGTTTCAGACGTCAAAGGAGGTCTCTCGCTCTCCAAGGCAATGGAAAAATATCCAGATTCCTTCGATGATGTCTATGTGAACTCAGTTCGAGCCGGTGAAAAATCGGGGAAAGTTGATATGGTTTTGATTCGTCTTGCCCAACAGCTGGAGAAAGATTACTCTCTGACCAGTAAGGTAAAGGGAGCGATGATCTATCCGGCAGTTATTCTGACGGCTTTGGTGGCTGTGATGATTTTGGTCCTGATCTTTATCATCCCTCAATTAAAAGAGGTTTTCGACGAAGTCGGGGTTCCCCTACCTCTTCTAACTAGAATAGTGCTCGGCCTCAGCGCTTTTTTACAAAGTTATTTTATATACATAATAATCGTCGGGGTTGGTATCGGTATAGCCTTGAGATACTATGGGAAAACTGACAAAGGGCGACATCTTTTCGATCAACTTAAACTAAAAATCCCCGTAATGGGAGGACTTTACAAAAAAACTTATATGGCCAAATTCACCAGGACTTTCGCCTCTCTTTCTTCCTCCGGCCTGCCACTACTAGATATCTTCAAATCCTCTCGCGACGTTGTTACTAATGTAATTTACCAGGACGAAATTGATAAGATGACCAAAAAAGTAGAGAACGGTGAATCAATCTCGAAAGTTCTAAAAGATTGTCCTCTCTTCCCCTCGATGATAGGACAGCTAGCAACAGTCGGAGAAAAATCGGGGAATATTGATGAAGTTTTCGACAGCATGGCTAATTTTTTCGACAAAGAGGTCGAAAACATTACCAACAATCTTTCAACTTTACTAGAGCCGTTACTAATGGTGGTAATGGGTGTGGGAATCGGGGTTCTAATTGTCTCAGTGCTGCAACCTATCTACGGCTTGGTTGAGGTAATATAGTCAGGCGTTAAGCTTTAGCTTCTTAGATGTTAGGAATAAATAATACAACAGATAAAAACCAGCTAAATACTTGAGTGGTTAAAAATCGATCTATAGTGATATAATTATACACATGAGCTCCAATATCAAAAAAGCAATCGGCATTGCCAGAGTTAATCTTCACAAATGTTACACCGAGGAAGGTATTTTAGCTGGGCAGAAAAACTTTATCGATTTCTGGGCTAGAGACTCCTTGTGGGCCATCATGGGATCAATTAAACTCGGAGATTATGATCAAGTTGAAAGAAATTTCAAGCAGTTTTTAGACTTACAGAGAAAGAATGGGCAGATTCCTTATCGTATTATCTCAGTAAATCAATTTCTAAAATACTTAAGAATCAAAAAAAGGTTTAAAAAACCGATTCCCAACTACAACTCGATTATGGGCGCTTCCGTGATCGACCAAAATTCCCTTCTAATTATCGCCGCAGCCGAATATTCAAAAAACGAACGGGGGAAAACATATATTAAAGAGATATTTCCCAAGCTAGAGAAGGCGTTCTCGTGGCTAAAAAAACAAAGCTCTCCAAGATATGGGCTGATAAAAGAGGGCCTTTTCGCTAATTGGATGGATCATGTTTTTAAAAGCGGAATTGTCTTAAACAACAACGTACTCTACTACAAAGCAGCGGCGGCTATGGCTTTTATTTCTCACGAACTCGGCAATTGTGAACAACAAAAAAGATTCGAGCTCGCCTCCGATAAGATAAAAAGCAAAATCAATGAACACCTCTATAACGGTGTTTTTTATCTAGATTGGAAAGGCATGAAAGATCATCATTACTTTGAAACAGCCTCTAATCTGCTTACAATTATTTGGAGAGTTGCCGACAAGGAAAGTTCTAACAAAATCCTCGACCTGATTGGAGAAAAGCTTTATAAAGGCTTTGTACCAAAGGCTAATTTTCCTTCATATCATCCACTTTTAGTTTTACCTCAACACTATATAGCAGGAATTTACGACTACGCTGGCTATAGAATATGGATAGGCGCCCTCTACAGCCTAGCTCTAAAACGCAACGACGAACGAGACAAAGCAAAAAAAGTAATGGAAAGAATCGCCGAAAAAATCATAAAACACAAAACTATCTATGAAATCTATACCCCGAAGGGAGAACCAGCCAAGCGACCTCTTTATATAAACGAATCCCCCTTTTCATGGTCAGCTGGAGTTTTTATCTGGGCATGTTCAGAAATCTATGAAAATGTTGATAATATTTTAGATATGGAATAGAATATAGAAAGTAGGAATTTATAAGGAGGGGCTAGAAAAGATCTCTATCCCTTTGGAGGGCACGTGGCAGGATTCGGAGTTAGCTCAGAGCGGGTTTTTGGGTTGGATATTGGTTATGAAACCCTTAAGCTTTGTGAACTCAAAAAAAATAGAAACAGCGCCAAGATCGTTGGTATTTTTGAATATCCAATAACAAAAAAGATTCTAGAACAGGACAGAATTAAGGACAAAGAAGCAGTGGCCAATATGATAAAAGAGGCCAGAAGAAAATCTAAGCCTCATTCCATTAAGTCCCCCGGTATCGTAACAGCCCTGCCTGAAAACTTTGTTTTTTCAAAAACGATCCAGGTGCCTAAGATGACCGAGAAAGAACTTTTAACAGCCATACCGAACGAAGCAGCCCTATATTTGCCCGTTCCGCTCGAAAGCGTTTATATAGATTTTCAGATTCTTACAATTCATCCCGAAGAAAATTTAATGGATGTTCTAATCGCCGCCACTCCCAAAAAACTTGTAGACGATTACGTCGAGATGGCAAAACTTGCAGGCTTAAAATTGTTAGCACTTGAGACCAAACCAATAGCAGTTGGCAGAGCTATAATACCAGACAAATCCAAAGAAGGAACAGTAATTGTTCACATCGGAACCGAACTTACTCGTATTTCGATTTGGGACAAGGGCAAGATTCGGCTAATCACAACTGCCGCCACTGGAAAAAACAAGATTATAGAGGGTGTTTCCGGAATTACAGGCAAAGCAACAAAGATAGATAAGATAAAAATAAAAAGCGAAGACAAAGAACATATCAAGCCAATAATCCAACCAATAATAGATGAAGTATTGGAATCAGTTAGATATTATCAGAACCGAGGATATAAACCATCAAAAATATCCAAGATACTCGTCTGTGGTAGTGGTGGTTTATTAGCTGGAATGGACAAATTTATAGAAAGTGAGCTGAAAATTAAAACAGAGATAGCCAAAACAAAAATAAAAACCTCTATCGAAATCAAACCAAACTATATGACAGCTTTTGGTCTAGCCATGCGGGAGATATAAATGTCAACGATTAACCTAATCCCACCAAAAATTAAGAGAGGGCAGCATATCAAGAAAATTGCAGGCATAGTCTTTTCTTCTCTTTTTGTGACTACCCTGATAATAATTATCACCTTTACGGCTATATACGGCATTAACTATTACCTAGAAAGTGCCCTTGAGGACACAAAAAATGAACTCTCTGAAGCAAAAGCAAAAGTAGCAGGCCTAAAATCAGTCGAGGAAGATGTTGATAACATAAACGCTAAAATCAAAAAAATTGATGGGCTACGATCAGACAATGTCAATTGGGAAGTCTTGGTCAGCGATTTCAACGCTTCAATCCCCGACCAAACTAGAATTGACACCCTCTCTATCGACTGGGAAAATCAAGCGATGTCACTATCTGGGATTGGAGAAACCAGACGAGAAATTGTTAAACTCCAAGAAAAACTAAACGCCTCAGATTATTTTGATAACTTGAGTTTTTCAACCTCTGCTTACTCAGACTCTTATCAAGCCTACTCATTTAGCATGACTGGAGAAGTGAATAACGAATGAAAACTGTTCAAACAAAAAATTATATAGTTGCAATCGTATACCTAGTAATAATTTTGGGGCTACTAATGTTTGGAATTCTACCTTATATAAATAAACTTTCGGCAAATCAAAGCGAATACAGTCAAACCAAAGAAGATCTCAATCTGACCTTAAAAAAGTACACTCAATTAATAGAGCTCTCAAAAAAAGAACAGGAAATTGTCTCAATTAAGGAGGATATTTTCGAGCTAATTCCCGAAACACAAAACTCAGCTGATTTTGTAGTAAAACTCGAAGCACTAGCTAAAGAACTTTCAATCCCAGACTACATTAGCTCGATAAGCACTAGCCAAGCCGCATCAACAACTAAAAAAACATCCGCACAAAAGAAAAAGGATGTGAAAAAAGAAGTCGGATATTCAATAGGCTTTGCCTCAAACTATACTACCGTCAAGTCATTTTTAGATAAATTGTACAACTTTCCTAGATATACAACTATAAAAAATATCAATATATCTGGTTACAACTCAGAAATTGATACATTAAACTTCAAAGTTAACGGAGTAATTTATTATGGGAAATAAGAAAAACATTCTTAAGTTTTCTCACATTGCAACACTTTTCTTAGTTGGTCTTGCCGTAGCTTCTGGCGTATGGATATATCTTTCACTATCGAAAAATGCTGAACAAATCAGCAGCGAAACTCTTCCCAAAGTTGAGGTAAATCTGGAGCTGTATCAGAAGATAAAGAGTGACACAAGCTATGGCACCAAAGTCTCAGCAGACGAGCCTGGTTTCGGTAGAGTCAACCCTTTCTCCAACTACAAAGCCGAAACAGTCGAACTTGAAGAGGAAATCGAAATAGAGATCACTGATTCAGAAACCACTGAAGAGTAATTATATATTATCTATTTTTTCTTTAAGATCGAATTGACCTTTTCAACTACATCTTTCGGCATGTCTTCGCTTTTTACTAAGTACTCATCATCTGGACCCATCAAGTCCTTGAGCTTGTCAATCTCCTGAACAAGAGCTGTCAAGATAATCACCGGCAAATCTTTTGTCTCTTTATTGGCTCTGAGACGCTTCATTACGTCAATTCCGTTCAGTTTTGGCATCATGATGTCTAATACCAAAAGGGCCGGCTTGTTTTCCTGAACCTTTTTCAAAGCCTCTTCTCCGTCTGAAGCTCCTATCACCACATAACCCTCCTCTTTGAAACGTTCTTGATACATCTCAAGCAAAGTTAGATCATCGTCAACGATAAGCACTGTTTTTCCATCAGCCATAAAACCTCCTAAATTACATCTTAGTGGTTAATAATCGTATAATACAAAGTCAAATACATCGTACAATGTTCCAGACTGTCTATCAATCTTCGCCTTTAAAGTTCTTGTTACATTCCCATAGTGACCCGTTGATTTTATAGTTGAATAAAGACCAGCGATACTTGAATTATTAATAAAGCCATCGTTATTCCTTTTTATCATAAACTCTAGGTCTCCAGACGAAAAAGGAGTCCCCCCAATCCTTACAGGCTTGATATATAGCTCTGCTTTGATGTCGGGATTGACAAAATCCCCGAAATCAACAAGATTAGCGCCAACCAGTTTCTCTACAATCTTGGGAACTTCATAATAAACACCCGATGATGGAATCGGTGCGGAACCAGAAGTAATGCTACTTAATGATTGAATCCGAAGAGCTTCAGTAATGAAAAGTGTTTTATACTCGACAGGCGCCTCAGACCCCAGCATGGTGGCAGTAATCTTTGCCTCAAAAGCAATAGAATTTTCACCACTAGGTTTTAATAAAAGATCATAATAATTTTTATTAATTCCAGTAATATCAAACTTCATCGATTCGTTGGCAAGAATTTTTATCCACTCTTCATCCTCGGTCAAATCACAAACTCCGTCATCGTTCCCTAGATCTACATTGCACAGCTCCTTCTCTTTGAAATACATTCTGAAATCATAGACTCTATCGGTTGCTGCTGGAGAATTTCCGAAAGAGGTTAATGCACTGTCACTCTCATACTTTTCAAAATCATTTCTAATCGCCGAATTATGATTATCAGCCTCACCTGGATTGCCAGCTTCAATCTCAGCGTTTTTATTGAACCTGTAGCGAAGCAAACCCTCCTCTATTCCCGATTCAGCTGCATAATATGCAACCACTGAATCATCTTGGATTCTAGACAAAGTTAAATCAAGCACAAAAAGTCTCCCAATAGAAAAAGATATGCTTCCAACTGTAGCCAGAAGCAAAAGAGTAATCACCATGGCTGAACCACTTTTTACCCTCAAAATTCCCTCCCGTTTATTATCATTTCAATTATATCATTTGTAGATTTTCTAGCAAAGATTTATACTGTAAAAAGAGATGCTAGGGCTTACTAGGAGGGTTTTTGAATTTTATGAACGACAAAATAAGACAGATTTTTGAATCGGCAATCTGGATTATCATCATTGGCGCCACTCTTTATGTGGTAACTCAATTTTCTTGGGATAAGGCCCAGCAATTTCTAACCTATATTCTCGTATTTGGAACCTTGGTTTCTGTTTACTTCTATCTTTCAAACCGTTCACTCTTTGCTGATAGCAAGAAAAAAACCAAGGAACTCTTGGGCAAACAAAAGGAACTAAAAAGCAGACAAAAAACTATCGACCTTATCTTTGAAAATTCTGACGACGGAATTATGATCCTCGACCACGAAAAGAGAATCGAGACTTTCTCGCCTGGGATGGAAAAGATCACCGGCTATGATAAAGACGAAGCGATCGGCAGATTGGCTAAAAGTCTCTTAAAATTTCACGCCGAGAAAAACACCTCACTTCTGCCAGATCTTATGTTTACCAGCACCAAACTCAAAAAAGAGAGTCCCTACATAAATAATTCAATTTTAAGCAAAGAGGGCAAACAGACCAATATTGAAGCAAGCTATACTATGATTCAAAATGCTTCCGGCAACAAGCCGAAAGCATTGGCGGTTATGCGAGACGTCACTTACGAACAAGCTTTAGTTGAGAGAGACAAGGAGTTTATCGCTGTGACTTCCCACCAATTAAATACTCCTCTCTCCATAATTCGTGGCTACTCTGCCCTACTATTAAAAGAAAAGGCTGGAAAATTAAACGCCAAACAGAGAGAATACCTGGTTCAAATTAAAGAATCAGTTCTGAAGATGATAGATCTGACCAATAACCTACTTTCTATTTCTCGAATCGAACAAGACAAGATAAAACTGAAAATAGGTGATGTTAATCTGTGTGAAATAGCTACAAATGTCGCCAAGGAAATGCAGTCCAAGGCGAAAGAGAACAATGTCAAACTTAGCTGCAAGATAAAGGACAAGAATTTAATCATCCAAGCTGACCAAGAGAGACTCTCTCAGGCACTTTCGAACATTATTGACAATGCGATAAAATATACTCCCAAAGGCTCAGTTACCGGAGAGATAATAGACAACAAAGCGACAGTTGCTATAATAATCAAAGATACTGGAATCGGCATACCAAAAGATGAGCTCGAAAAAATCGGTGAGAAATTCTACCGCTCCCAAAACGCCATCGATCAAGACAACCAAGGCACAGGTTTGGGGGTCTTTATCGCTAAGACAATTGTGGAGAAACATGCAGGCCTGTTCGAAGTGGAAAGCAAAGTCGGCAAAGGCACAACTGTAAAGATAACTTTGCCAAAAAATCAACCAATAACTGATACATTAACTTTTAAGGAGAAACAAGATGGCTAAAATTTTAATCATCGATGACGAAGAACCGATACTGAACATGTACAAAGAATCGCTAAGCCAACACCAAGTTCTAACTGCAAAAAACGGACAAGAAGGTCTGGATATGGCAGAAAAAGAGGCACCTGATCTGATCTTACTTGACATTATAATGCCCGAAGTCAACGGTCTAGATGTGCTTGCTAAGCTCAAAGGAAATAAAGATACAGCTTTTCTTCCTATAGTGATTTTGACCAATCTCCCAGAAGAAGCTTCCAAGGAAAAAGCGACTCAACTCGGCGCAACCGACTATCTTGTAAAAGCAGAAAACGAGCCAGACAAATTAGCCGAAAAAGTAAAAGAGATTTTAGGGGAATAATTTGGTTTAAATTTGAATAAAAAATACACGATTTTATGTCGTGTATTTTTTGGTAGCGCCAAGGGGAATCGAGTCTCAAGTATTTTTCTGCTGAAAAATCTTGCGACCCCGCCTCGTCCCCAGTCGGGACTCCGGCTGTTCGATTACCATCCCAAACAAAAAATATTCCATCATAAGATGAAATATTTTTTGGTAGCGCCAAGGGGAATCGAACCCCTGTTACCGCCGTGAGAGGGCGGCGTCCTAGCC
>CAYRRY010000016.1:0-15058 GCA_964426805.1 uncultured Candidatus Saccharibacteria bacterium
TTCAAACTCACCCCGGCAGAAGTTCTTTTCGGATAACCGAAAGAACTCTTAGTAACCAACGCCTGAATCTCTACCAATATCGGCCTTGATCCTTCGAGAACTACCGCCACTGCATTGCCGGCGGTTTTTTTATCATCTTGCAAAAAAAGCTTGGAAGGATTTTTTACTTCTTTGAGACCCTTTTCAGTATGAACAAATACTCCTGTTTCGTTAGTAGGACCAAATCTGTTTTTTATTGATCGCAAAATTCTTGCATCATGAAATCGTTCTCCCTCCATATACAAAACCACATCAACCAAATGCTCAAGTAAACGAGGCCCCGCAATATTTCCTTCTTTGGTCACGTGACCGATTATAATTATCGGGATATTCTTTTTCTTTGCAAGCCGTTGTAAAAATATCCCACACTCTCTAACTTGTACTAGTGAACCGGGAGTAGAAGGATAAGCACGTAAAAAACTTGTCTGAATTGAATCAACTACCAAAAGCTTCGGTTTATATTTGTGTACTTCTCTCTCAACTGATTCAATATCTCCAGAAGCTATCAAGGTCATGGTTTTTGAGTCAACATCTAGCCTATCCGCACGAAGCTTTATCTGGCTTAGCGATTCTTCGCCAGAAACATACATCAAATTTTCAATATTTCTCGCCATCTCCATAATGATGGTTGATTTTCCTATCCCCGGCTCTCCGCCGAGAAGAGCTACGCTCCCAGAAACTATTCCACCACCGAAAACTCTATCTAATTCACCGATACCCGTTGTAGCTCTTTCGTCTTTTGAAATCTTTATTTCGGATAATTTTTTTGTATCTATCTCTTCGCCCTTCGTTTTACTCTCTTTGGCACCCAAAATATTACCCGTAAGTTCTTTCAAGGTGTTCCACTCACCACACATCTCACAACGACCAGACCACTTGGGAAATTCGTTTCCACAACTGTCACACATGTAGATTGTTTTATCTTTTTTCATAATTGTTTTTCAATGAGCAGCTTAATATTTTAACGGTCGCAAGTGCATGAACAATTGTTGTTGCGAAAAAATACCTAAAAATATAAAGTAGCGAAAGTTGTTATTTAATGTCGATTATCTTGAGATTGATATTTCTCTTGCCGTTCCACACATCCTCTTCCAAAGCGTAGGCTAAGTCTATCACATTCCCTCTTCTTATCTTAGACTTATCCTGTTTGAAATTAAAATATATTGATTTAAATGTTTTTGAATCTGCGCGAAGTTGCATCGATAAATGATTTTTTTCTGCACCGACATATCGGAAATCTTCTATCACTACTTTATAACTTACAAATACTGGCCGCGGGTTGCCCATGCCATGAGGCTCTAGTTTTTCTAGATCTTTAATCAGGTAATGATTTAACTCTTTGAATTTTAGTTCCATTTCAATTTTTACCTTCTTTGCAAGGTCCGCATTACTTATTTTATTTTCTGCAGATTTTATCATACATTTATTAAACTCATCATACTTTTTCATATCGAGAGAGAGTCCTGCGGCTCCCTTGTGGCCACCAAATTTATTTAAATGTTTTTTGCAGCTTTCAATAATTTCAAAGATATTCACACCTCCTACACTCCTAGCCGAACCAGAAAGAACTTCTTTGTCTTTTGCGAGCAATATTATAGGCCTATTGAATACCTGCACCAAATTACTTGCCGAGGGACCCAGAACCCCCTTTGGCCAATCTCCTTTTACAATTATTACCTTATTATTGTTTAACTTGTTTCGGATTATCTTATTCTTTGCATCTTCCTCGACCCGTTTCATCATCTCCTGTCGATCAAAATTTTGAATCTCTAGGAACTTTGATAGCTTTTTACTCTCTTTCGGATCATCAGATACTAAAAGTTTGTACGATTTTGATGCGCTATCTATACGACCCGGAGCATTGATTCTCGGTCCCAAAAGGAAACCTACATGGTAGGCACCGATATCGCTCTGGTCAATCTTCGCACTCTCAATCAATTTATTTAACCCAGTGTTCTTGCTTTTCTGCATCACTACCAAACCGTACTTCGCTATAACTCTATTCTCTCCTATTAGCGGCACCACGTCAGAGATAGTTGAGATAGCGATCAAATCCAAATTCCACTTCAAAAATCTCTCAGTTATTATTTTAGGATAGTATCCTTGTAACGCTTCTACAATCTTAAAAGCAACTCCCGCTCCGCAAAGTTCATTGAAAGGATATTTTGAATCTTCTCTTTTAGGATTAATTATTGCTAAAGCTTTCGGCAACTCTTTGTCAGGCAAGTGGTGGTCAGATATTATCAGATCTATCTTTTTCTCGATACAATACTTCGCTTCTTCGAAATTCTTTATCCCCAAATCAACCGTTACTATCAAAGTCACTCCCTCGCTAATTAGCTGATTGATTCCCGCCTCACTCATTCCATATCCCTCACTACGCGATGGAATATATGTTTCATGTTCAATTTCGAGCTTACCTAGAGCCTTGGAGAGAAATGCAGCACCGGGAATCCCATCTGCGTCATAATCAGCGTAAATACCTATCTTCTCGCCGTTTTCCTTCGCCTTTTTAATCCTCTTTATCGCAGGTACTATATCGGGCAATTTTTTGGGATCTCCTAAATCACGCGAAAAATCAGGATTGATAAATTTATCAAGATCACTTTTGGTAGCCTTAAGACCAATAACTCCTCGCGCGTAGAGGAGTTGACTTATTACATCCGTGTAAGCTCTTTTTTTTATCTCCCACTTCATTTCCATATATTTATCTTATTTATAATAAACCCAGCCGTCTATTCGAAGGTCTATATATTCATGTATCTGATCACTCTTTTCAACCATTACTTTTTTTAAGTTTTCGAGCTGTTTATTGCTGGAGCGCATTGAATCTAGCTTCACATAGTAACCTTTATCAGTTTCCAGAAAAACATCTACCGTTGTTTCAGTTATGCTAAATTTACCAGGTTTTATATTGGCAACCCCCTCTATCTGCTCATCTATATTAGCCACAAATGCTACGAAACTCGGACCTACTACTTGTTGATTGTCGCCTACTTCTAATGCAGCATAATCCTCCAAAAACGGTAACTTTTCAAAATCAGAAAAATTATTGGTTACATCCTTATATGCATATCCCTGAGAACTTACCAAATAATATTTACCAGCGCTTTTCCAGAGTAAGCTTTTTTCATACTCCAAAATCTCAATCTTAATTGCGTTTGGGATTCCTTTGAAAATTAGCGCTTGTTTTATTTCAGGAACCTCTTGTGCAATTAGCTTTTCATAATAATTGGTATTAAAGAAAAAGATATTTTTTCTAAAATCTACCGATTCAACTATCATCTCTCTCGGCACCAACTCATTACCCTCCACAATAACTTCATCGATAGTAAAATAACCAGAGAGGAAAAAAGTATAGAGGGCGAGCAAAAGAATAAATATCACCGTAATAAGTCGAAAATTTACCTTTCTAACATCAAAACTATTTCCGCCATCCTTTTTTCTTTTTGCAGAGTAAATCTTTGGTTGAGTGTAGCTTCGTCTATATTTTTTTAAATCTCTTACCATTTACCTATATATTCGACTTCCTCTTCTAGCTCCTGATTATATTCATTTTTAACCAAGTTACGCATCGCATCCGCCAAGGATCTGATATCTCTCGCCGTCGCCTTGTCTTTATTAATCACAAAGTTGGCATGTTTTTTAGAAACCTGTGCCCCACCCTCTTTCAGCTTTTTAGCACCAGACTTGTCCAGCAGATAACCCGCAGCTTGCTCCTTTATTTTGCCAGTATTTTTGAAAAAACTTCCAGCGCTTCGCTCGCCCAGGGGTTGTTTGTCTCTTCTTTCTTCTAGACTATTCTTTAGTGACTTCAATATCTCATCTTTCCTCTTGTGTGCAAGTTGAATTCTGGCGGTCAAAATAACCGGCTTAAACTTATCATCGTTCTTGTATTCAGTTTTAAGTCTCGATGTTCTATATGCAAACTCCATCCATTTGCTATTGTGCCTTGTAACTTCTATCTCACCGCCTTTTTCCTCCAATACTGTTACGCTTTTTACAAAATCGCCTATTGCATAATCTTTAGCTCCGGCATTGTTATTTATGGCACCTCCCAGAGTTCCTGGGAGTCCAGCCATGAATTCCAATCCTCCCAAATCGTTTGAGGCGGCAGTGTTGAGTAATTTTCCGATAGAAATACCGGAGTCCGCTATCACCTGGCCTTTTTCTTCAGAAAATACTAGGTTTGTAGATTTATTTTTGACAACCAAGCCCGAAAAACCATAGTCAGAGGCAACCACGTTTGAACCCCAACCTAAAACCAATATCGGAATATCATTTTTGTAGGCAATTGTAACTGCATCTACTAGCTCATCGATATTTTCCGCCTCGAAATAATAATCGACCAAACCACCGACACCGATAGTTGTAATATCTCGAAGCAAGGTATCACTTTTTAATTTCTCTCCAAGTGCGGCTTTTATTGTATTGTCTTTTTCCTGATTCATATTATTTTGCTACTAATTTTTCGGCTACTCTATAAATCGGCGGTATACCAATCGTCAATATCACCCATTCTGAATTATAGTTTTTAGATATTTCCGTCACAATTTCATCATCCTGGTCGATTACCTTCGCTTTTTCGCTCTCTTTATTCAAGATCGAAACGATATCTTGGCTAGATACATCACGCTTCTCATCTCTTCCGGGAACAAAAAATATCGGTTTCAATATCACCTTGTCGGAGATGCTTAAAGATTTTACAAACTCGTCTTTCAGCGGCTCCATTCTCTTATACTGATGTGGCCAAAAAATAGTTAGCAGTTTTTTATCAGGGTATTCTTCTTTTAGAGCCTCGATCGTTGCTCTTATCTCGGTCGGATGATGTCCATAATCATCATACACCTTCATACCATTCACTTCACCTTTAAGCTCAAGCCTTCTACTCGCACCCTTAAACGTTTTGAAAACTTCCTCATATTTATCACGTTCAATAGCTAAGACGTCCATCACAGACAAAACTGCAGATATGTTTGATCTATTGTGTTCACCCAAAAGCGATGTGTCAATATCTGTTGCATCATCAGTATCATATGGTATCGCACCATCTTTTCCCTCGATAGCAATTTTCTCGAGCCTTTCGTCGCCCCCAAAATATATCAGCTTTCCGCCATCTTTGATGTTTTCGAGGAAAGAGCTAAAGGCTTTTTCAATATCACTCCAACCGTTCGGAAAAGTGTCTAGATGTTCTAGATCAAGATTTGTTACAACTGCAATGTCTGGGTTGAAATCCAAGAAGCTCTTGTCGTATTCACAAGCCTCCAAGACAAAGTATTTTGAATTTCCCTGCCTTAGAACTCCACCAAATTCAGCCACATCTTCGCCTACTAAAACTGTCGGATCAAGCCCAGCCTTTTCCATAGCCAAACCGATTAGAGAAGTTACCGTTGTTTTCCCATGCATACCAGAAACAGTTATTAGAAATTTATCCTCGACTAGTGTGCCTAGGAACTTTGATCTTTTCTGAATTGGAATCCCAAGCTTTTCGGCAGCCTCTACCTCTACCCAACCATTTGAGCCAGGAGAAATTGCAGAAGATCGCACAACCATATCGATATCTTCTGTGATGTTTTCAGCCTTGTGTCCCCCGCTTTTTAAATCAGATCCTGTGACAACATGACCATCGCTCTCAAGAATCATTCTGATTCCCTTCATCGAAACACCCATGTCACCGATAAGATGATATTTCATAATTAATCCTTATTGCTCTTAATTATTTCTGCGTAAACAGTATCAGCTCCATCTGACTTGATCGCTTTAAAAATCTTTTCACCCAAAACATCAGCGTTTCTCTTGTTGGATAGAATGTATTCTATTCTCTCTAGCAGATATTTCTCGTTCAAGTTGTTCTCCTTTATCAGAAAAGCTGAACCACTTTTTTCTAGGTACTTTGCGTTTTTCATCTGATGGTTCTGCGCCGCGTGAGGATAAGGAATCAAAATTGAAGCTTTCTTATTTTTTGCGATTTCGCCAATTGTATTTGCTCCAGCTCTTGCGACCACGAGATCAGCTTTTGCAAATGCCTCTTTGGATAGTTCCGCGGAGAAACCAAATACTTTGTAGCTCTCCTCGTTTTTATCTAGCTTACTCTTAATCTCCTCTGCTTTTAGGATATTGTTGTCTCCAACCTGATGATACACTTTGTATTTATCAACCAATTTATCAATAATTTTATAGACTACACCGTTCACACTCTCAGCTCCTAGGCTTCCGCCGGTAATATAGATCGTTTTTTTGACCTCTTTCTTAATCTTTGGGAGTGCATTCACTATTTGACCCGTATACTTATATTTCTCATCACTCACGTCCTCATTGTATACCTCTTTAGGAAAACCCAAGAACACCTTTTCGGCTTTACCAGCGAATAGTTTATTAGCAAGACCTATATGACTATCCGATTCATGTATAAAATAAGGGATTTTAAAAAATCTAGCCATAAATAATACTGGGACTGAGCCATATCCCCCTTTGGAAAATATCAAATCCGGACGCTTAAAAAGTAAGAGCGCTTTTGCCTGAATAATTCCCAAAAGCGTTATTGGGTATGAAATCAGCTTTTTATATGTCGAATTTCGATCGAATTTAGCTGAAATTATTCTTTTTGATTTAGTGTTTAAAAAAAGCTTATTTTCAATATCTGATCCCGAGTGAAGAATGGTAGGATCAAAATTCGGCGTATTCAGAAGCTTCTTATACATAAGAAGAATAGGAGCAGCGTGACCGCCAGTGCCCGAACTAACTAAATAAATTTTTTTGTTCTTTTTCATACTTTTTCTTAATGTTGAGGCATCTTAGTATATTTTGAGATATTAATCAAGACCCCAGTCCCTGCCAACAAAAATATCAGAGATGAGCCCCCGTAGCTTACAAATGGAAGTGTTACACCAGTTAGTGGCAATATCGAGATCATGGCTCCGATATTTACAAAAGCTTGCCATATAAACCAAGTCGTAACGCCCACAGCAACCAGTTTTGAATACTCGCATGGAGCATTTTTTGCTATCTTATAGCCTCGAAGCGCGATCAACCCAAAAGCTATGACAACTAATGAGGCCCGTAAAAAACCGAGCTCTTCACATATTATGGCAAAAATTGAGTCAGTATGCGACTCCGGCAAATATAAATATTTCTGCTTGCTATTGCCAAAGCCCAGCCCCCAAAGGCCACCTGATCCGATAGCAATAAGCGCATTTCGTATATGGTAGCCAGAACCCAGCTGATCATTTTCAGGGTTTAAGAATGTTAAAAACCTCTGCATTCTATACGGTTCTATTTTTATCGCTATCCATGTCATAAAGGCGGCTAGCCCACCTCCCCAAAACAGATATTTATATGGGGCACCATAAGAGATATAAATCGCAGCAGCTATTCCTACCATAACCCCCAGCGTACCCAGATCCTTCTGAGCCAGCATCAATACAGATATCAAGACCATGACCCCGAAGAAATTTAAATATACCTTTTCTCTGTCTTTTTCGTTTTTGGCGCTGCTCATCCAACCTGCCAAATAGAGAATCAAAGTCAACTTAGCAAGCTCGGCTGGTTGGACAGAATAGGTACCAAAACCAACCCAAGCTGTGCCACCATCACCAGAAGCTGCGCCCCAGAAAATTGGAATTACCAACAAAGCCAAAGTGGCCCACAACATGTATTTAGTATTTTTCTGCCAAAAACGAAAATCTATTCCTTGGAATACCGCCCACACTACCATGCCAATAAAAACCCAGAAAATCTGACGAGAAAGATAATATTTATCAGTAACTCCATCTGTGATTTGGAGAGAATAATACTTGGAAACAGAGAAAATGGCTATTAGGCCAAAAAGGGTAAGGCCAAACACAATTATCGACAAAAGATAATCAGACCTCTGCTTTTTTTGGCTATATCTGTTCATTTATTCCTTATCTAACACAATTTACTGCTTCTCGAAATTTATCGCCTCTGTCTTTGTAGTTTTTAAACATATCGAAAGAAGCACAGGCTGGAGAAAAAATGACTACATCCCCAGTTTTTGTTGTCTCTTTTGCTTTTTCTATAACATCACGTAAATCCTCCGCTTTTTCTATTGCTCCAGCGTATTTTTTTCTGTTTAGCATGTTCTCAATCTTCGAGGATTCGTCGCCGATCAATATCACGCCCGTTACGTTACTTGAGGCAATCTTGGCCGCCAGATCAAAGAAATCAGCCCCCTTGCTACTTCCACCAAGAATTAAGACTTTATCTTCAGAAAACGCTTTGATCGCAGCCATAGTAGGTTCAGGATTGGTTGCAAACGAATCGTTGAAATACCTCACCCCGTCAATCTCTGAAACCATCTCTAGCCTGTGAGGCAAACTTTCAAATTTACTTACACTTTCCCGAATATTTTCAATATTAATATTCAGTGACCTTGCTACAAGCGCAGCTGCAGCGATATTTTCCAGATTGTGATCACCAACCAATTTTATTTCATCAGCCGAGACCACTCTTTCGTTTTTATCACCAACTTCTAGAAAAACTTCATGACTTTTGTTCTCATTGCCCGCAACTCTCGCTTCACCTTCGTTTTCACCAAAACCTGAAAATATTAATGCTTTCGATTTCGTGCCGGAGTAATATTCTGGATCAATATTTGAATTCACAATTAGCCAATCATCTTCATTTTGAAATTTGAATATCGATTTCTTCGCCTCTCGATACTCCTCCTCATCGCTATGATAATCAAGATGATCAACAGAAAGATTTGTGATAACCGCTATGGCTGGGCTTTTGTGCAGATCTTGGAGCTGAAAACTGGATAATTCCAGAATAACAATATCTTCTGAATCGATCTTGTCGAGCAGTACTATCGCGGATTTTCCAATATTGCCAGCAAGATGTATCTTCCTATCGCCCGAGGTATCTAATATCGATTTTATTAATGAGGAAGTAGTTCCTTTTCCTTTTGTTCCGGTAACACCTATAACTTTTGCGGGGCAGAGATCAAAGAAAAGTTTTATCTGGCTTGAGAACTCCACACCATGCTTAATCGCCTCTTGGATTTTGGCATTAAGATAGGGAACACCCGGAGTTCGAAAAACAATGTCAAAATCAGTCAAACTATCCATATAGTTCTCACCGAGCACAGCGTCATAGGTGTTCTCGTCATTCAGTATTTTGGCAAGTTCTGGATTTTTCTCCTCCCCTGCCCTCTTCTGCAAAATTTCAAGATTTTCTGCGTCTAAAAGAGTTATTTTGCTCACTTTTCCAACCAAAAAAATAGCCAGGGCAACACCTTCGACGCCCAAACCCAAAACAGCTACTTTTTTATCCTTTAAATAGTCTATATCCATATGCCTATTTTACCTCAAACATAACTAAAATTAAAGCTTTTTTAACGGCTCATACGTATGAGCCGTTAAACTAAAATACCACCTCGTAGGTGAAATTTTAGTAATTACAATATTGTGTTGATCTTTGTTAAAATCCCCCACCTACCAGAGCAATTATCAATCCAGCCGTAGCGGATACAGCACCGATAACCCAAAAGCGCATAGTAATCTTCTGCTCAGACCAGCCGATGGCTTCCAAATGATGGTGAATCGGCGAAGAGAGAAATACTTTTTTGCCACCACGCAATTTTTTAGATGTAAATTGAATAATAAAGCTTAGACCCTCTATTAAAAACACGAGCGTGATGATTGGCAAAACAAATACAGTATTGGTCAGAAAAGCCAAAACACCCAGAGTGATTCCAAGTGCCATCGAACCGGTATCACCCATGAAAAACCTTGCCGGCGGTATGTTGAACCAAAGAAAAGCCAGAAGCGCACCCATAATAGTACCGCAAAAGGCAGCTAGCTCTACTCGTCCCTGAGTTAAACAGATTATGGCATAAGCAGCAAATGCAAGAGCGAAGATGCCTGCTGCGAGTCCATCTAGGCCATCAGTAAGATCTGCAGAAAAAGCCATCCAAACCAAAACTAAAACAAAAATAGGTATGTACCAAAAACCGAGCATGTAGTCGCCAATTCCCGGTATGTGAATCATGTTCCAGTCTAGCTTGAAGTAGAACCAAAGGGCTCCAGCCAAAGCAATAACAATATAAAGTGGAAACTTTTCTCTAAATCGAAGTCCCCCGCCTTTCTCTCCTATCCCTCGCACATTGAAAAGATCGTCTACTGCACCGACTATTCCTGTAGCAACTAAAGCAAATAACGGCAACCAAGTGGCAGATCTTTCCAGATTGAATATTAAAGTCAAAAGTGCGGTCGTCCCCCAGATTAGAATACCAGCCATGGTCGGAGTGCCAGCCTTATGTTTGTGAAGTTTATTATAAATTGGAGCACTTTTGGCATCTCTTATCTTTTTCCCAAGCTTGTGCTTGTAAAGAAAGTTGGTAAAAACTGGAGTCCAGGCCATAACTATTAGAAATGATAATACAGCAAGCCAAAAAACTCTCGCTAGCTCTGATACTGAAAATAAGATAATTTCCATAAAAACTCCCAGTTTATTTGAATTTAAATCGCGGATTTTTCACGCGGGTTATAATATTAATACAATACTTATCAAGGCTAATCAATGAAAAATATCAGTGGAAATATACTCTGATTAGAATTTCTTATCCATCCATTCTGGACTTTGCCGGACAAGAAGTTCCTCTGCCCGAGTCTTGTCTTTCATCAAAAATTTAACGACTTCCTCGTAATAATTTCCGTTTTGGGAAGCCTTCACCAATATTATATCATTTTGATAAACAAAATTGTTTAGTTCATAAATTAATTCATCTCTCTCAGAAAACACCTTCGAGCATTTTTTATCTGCATAACCTTCTTGCATAACTTCCGCATTCTCTCCTCCGAAAATTGCGATGTCACACTTACCTTTTGCATAAGAGCCAAGTTCATGATGAGCCTCTTTTTCTATCTCACCAAGCTCGTTCATATTGCCCAAGATAGCAATTTTGCGTCCTTCTGTTTTGATTTCACTCAACAGGTCAAGCGCCGCTTTTGCAGATTCAGGATTTGAGTTGTAACTATCATCAATTATGGTTGAACTCTCTACACCCTGTAAGACTTGAACTCGACCGGGATATTGGCTCATTTTTGATAAACCTGATTTTATTACCTCGTCTTCTATCTTCAATAATTTCGCAACAGAGATCGCAGCGAGCTCTGCATAAACCATCTGTCTGCCGACTAGATTTGATTTGATATCTATCGAACCATCAAATGTTTTTACTTGATAACTGTTACCCGAAAGATCAACTTCGATATTGATAGCTTTAAAATCAGAATTGTTGACAATAGAGTATTTCAACGCTGATTCAATTTTTTGTGCAGACAAATATTTATCATCATTATTGTAAATTACCATGCCACCATCTTTTACAATCCTCCCTATGCTCACTTTCTCGGCCTGCATCTCTTCTACGGATTTGAAATTGACGACATGGGCAGGTGTTGCAGCAGTAATTAAGGCAATATCGGGCTGAACAATCGAACCAAAATAGTTTATATCTCCAGGGTGCTCTACCCCCATCTCAACTATTAAATACTTTGGATATTTTACTCGAAGAGTTCGAAAATACGCCCCAACTAAAAAAACTGGCCAAAGCCATTTCGAAGGATAATTGTCGTAACCCAGTATTGTAAGCGGTATGCCAATCTCAGCGTTTAAGTTGCCGGCAGTTGCTCGAACATCTTCTCCAAATTTCTCATGCAATACTTTATAAACCGCCTCCTTGGTTGAAGTTTTCCCAACTGAGCCGGTAATTGCTACTACAAAAGGATTGTGCCGCTTAATAACCCTAACTGCATATCTCTTTAATATTTTGTATAAACTTTTTAAAGCTTGGGCTTTCATTGATATCCTAATTCCTTAAAAGTTAATGCCTGAAGCCTAATTCTGTGCTTCTATTCTATAATAATAGTTTAGCAGAAACGAAGCTATTTTGGAAAAGGTGGGGGCAGCAGTAGTAGCAGAGAATTCAGCAACTTGAGGTTTATTTAACTTAACCATCAAAACAAACTGGGGATCGTCTATTGGTGCCATACCGATAAAAGTATGATTATAGATATCTTCCAAATACCCTCCTTCTGGGTCAGCAATTTCTGCAGTTCCAGTTTTGCCACCTATTTTAAAACCCTCAACTTTGCCCCGTTTTCCGTGACCATTTTCCATAACCGAAAGAAGCATCTCCCTGACCTGTTTTGCTGTTAGCTCAGATACTATTCTGTCTCCCTCAGATCTCTCTATCTTTTTCTCTTCTCCGTTTGGTAAAATTATTTTATCCACAACTCTCGGATGAATATATACCCCATTATTAGCCAGCGCTGCGTAAGCACAAACCAGCTCAATCGGAGTTATGGAGATACCCTGACCAAAAGATATTGATGCCCTATTGATCTCTTGCCAATGTTTAAAAGGCGGAGTATAGCCGGAAGCTTCGGTATCTAGATCAATATTGGTTTTATCAAAAAGATTAAATTTATTTAGGTATTTATATAGATTATCGCTCCCCAGCTGTTCGGAAACCCACACCATGCCGACATTATCTGAATTTTCTAGAATTTGAGTCATCGTCTCCTCCCCGTATGCCTTATCTTCTGCGGTATGGATCTCGTAGCCGCTTACAACAGTGTAGTTTGAAAATGTCTCCTTGGTCTCTGGTAAAACAACCCCTGTGTCTAAAGCCGAAGCCATGATTATCGGCTTCAACACTGATCCAGGTTCATAGGTGTAGGCGATAGCAGGATTAATAAATACATTTTGGTTCTCTTTTGCTTGATCACGAAAAGTGTTTGGGTCAAAATCTGGCGCTGAAGCCATGGCTATTATCCCCCCACTTTTTACATCCATAGCAATAACCGTACCGCCCTCCGCTCCATAAGTTTCCATTGCCTCATCCAAAGTTTTTTCAGCAAAAAACTGTACAGATCTATCTATGGTCAACACGTAGCTAGTACCATCTTTGGCGCCCTCCTGATCAAGCAAGGATATAATCCTTCCCAAAGTGTCTTTCTCGCCAACGATCTTTCCCGCCGTTCCCTGCAACTCTCTATCATAGTGCCCCTCAAAACCATAATTGCCCTCTCCCTCCGCGTTTACAAAACCAAGGACCTGAGAAGCTAGTGTAACTTCAGGATAATATCTGCCATACTCCGGCATCACAAAAACCCCGACTATTTTTTCCTCTTTTATTTTGTTGGCTAGATCGAAATCAATTCCTCGTTTTATCGGAGGCACATAAAGCTTATCATTATCAATAATCTCAAATATCTCATTTTCCGGAATATCCACAAGTTCTGAGACTAGTTTTGCCGTTTCCTCTTTTCGGCTTACATGTTTTGGAACAATCCATAGAGCAAAACTTTTTACATCAAAAGCTAGCGGATAAAGCGCGTCCTTGTCCTCTATACTATCGTGAACATAAACCCGTCCGCGCTGAGCAAGATCAATCTTTTCGAATCTCTGTTGGCCCTCAGCAAGAGCGATATATTTTTCCTGATTTAGAATACCAAGGTCAAACATTCTCCAAAGAATGATAAAAACTGAGACAATTGCCAAAATCGCCAAAATCTTGATTCTATCTTCAGATTGATTCTGCTTTTTCGCTATATTCATTTTCGAAATTAATTTCTAGCTTGTCTAATTATACTTTATTAAAAAAGATCTTGCTGAATTTTGACGGTCAGAGGTGCAAGAACGACCCCTGTCGCGAATAAAGCGCCTAGGAATTCAGTAAGATCTAGACTTTTTTTATATCGAAATGTTAATTTTTAGCAAAAATATTATCGTTTGTCTCAAGGTGTTCTATGGCTGATACCGGTTCTAGCTCTGCTGGTTGAAACTGGTCATCTATCTCGCCCAGGGATCGCAATCTGTTTTTCTCCACTTCCAGTCTTTCTTTCTGTAGCTCGAGCCCTGCTTCACGTGAGTTAAGCTCTCGTATTTCCATACTTCTATTGGCCCCCGCTGTTGACTGAGTCAGATAAACCAAGGCTAGCGCTGCAAATATAGCGATTGAAATGAATTTAATAGCTGTCGGTCCTATAACGATAGATCTGCCAATTGTCTTTTTTCTAATTCCCTCTTTTGTTTCATCAGAATTAGTAATAGTAAGGTATCTGCCCACAAAATCTCCTAAATAATTTAAGATCCGGAAAAATTTCGACGGTTGCAAGCGCATGAGCAATTTATATTGCGAATAAAGTGCCTAGAAATTTAATTGGATCGATTTTTTCTTTAATTTTATTAAGTCAGCAGCCAGTATTTTTGTTTTTGTTTAACAAAAGATTTTGTTAAAAAACCAAGTTTGATTTTTGTTTTTGAGTTACCTTTGCCCCTCCTTTGTCCTCCTCCGACAATCCCCAAACGAGTACTAGGGCAGTTTTTCCTGGCTGCTGGCTTAATAAATTAAAAGCCTATTTCTGAAAGATTCTCGGCTACCTCCTCCGACTCATCTTCCATTTTGTTTTTAAAGTCCTCCCAGCTCTTAGCCGGCCATATCTCCAATCTGTTATACATCCCACAAACTGTCACCTTCTTATCTATTCCTGCATAATCTTTCAAATATCCAGGTAAGTTAATACGCCCCGTTCTATCAAGTTCCAGGTCCATAGCACCTGCCAGCATCAATCGTGAGAAGCTTCTGGCATTTTTCTGAGTTACGGGCAGTGAGGATATCTTTTCTGCCATTTCCGCCCACTCGTTCGTTGCAAAAACCCACAAGCATTGATCCAATCCTCGAGTCACAACTAAACCAGATGCGAACTTTGCTCGAAACTTTTTTGGCAAGGAAACTCTCCCCTTTTCATCAATTGTATGGCTATATTCACCTATGAACATATATCTGACTTAATATTTCTGTAGAAAAAACTATAGCTGGTTCCCCGCCGTTTATCTTGATAATGTGCTTTTTTGTTTTTGTTGTTTTTTGGGTATAACTGTTTTCCCACTCTTTCCCACTTAGTTACACTAATCTACATTTTACGTACCAATCACCCACAGGTCAACAAAAAAATCCCACCTTCTGTGGAAAACCCTGTGGATAGAG
>CAYRRY010000017.1:0-2933 GCA_964426805.1 uncultured Candidatus Saccharibacteria bacterium
ATCTCGTCTTGGCGTCGATATCTCTTTCCTATCGATCCTCCGTCATCGTAAAACACCCTCACGCCACTCTCCTGCAATTGATCATGGACTTTCTTGGCAATTTCCGGCAAACTATCTTTTTTAGAGAGGGGGAAAACAGCTACTTGGTTCGGCGCAAGCTTTGGGCTTAAGCTCAAAACCACTTCTCCCTCGCTTCGCCCATCTGATCCGTCCGATTCTTTATATGCATCAACTATAAAAGCTAAAAGCGCACGATCAACTCCCCACGAAGGTTCCACAACAAAAGGCTTGAATCGCTTGTTATTCTCCTGATCAAAGTACTCTATCTTTTCTCCTGAAAATTTTTCATGTTGAGCCAAATCATAATCCCCCCTCTGAGCGATTCCCGCCAACTCTGAAACACCAAAAGGAAACTTGTATTCTATATCCGAAGTACCGGTCGAGTAGTGTGAAAGCTCATCTTTATCATGCTCTCGTAGAACCAAGTTTTTCTCATCTATTCCCAAATCGATGTAGAAGTTTTTTGTCTCCTCTATCCACTTCTCATACCATTTCTTTGATTCTTCCTTGTCGGGTTCAATAAAATACTCTATCTCGGCCTGTTCAAACTCCAAGGTTCTAAAGATAAAGTTACCCGGCGTTATCTCGTTTCGAAAAGCTTTCCCGATTTGAGCGATACCGAAAGGAATTTTTACACGAGTTGAATCAAGTACGTTTTTAAAATTGGCAAATATTCCCTGAGCTGTTTCCGGTCGCAGATAAGCAATAGAATCTTTTTCTTGAGTTGGGCCTATGCTAGTTTGGAACATCAGGTTAAAATCTTTGGCTTCAGCAAATTCATGCTCTCCGCCAGCCTCACACTTTGGAGCATCTTCGATTTGATCTTCTCGAAATCTTTTATTGCATTTCTTGCACTCTACCAATGGATCGGTAAATGAGGTCAAGTGACCACTCGCTTCCCAGATTTTTGGATTTTGGATGATGGCCGAATCTAACCCTACTATATCTTCTCTTTTATCAACAAACTTTTTCCACCATTCGTTTTTTATATTTCTTTTCAGTTCCGCTCCTAGTGGGCCGTAATCGAAAGTATTAGCAAATCCACCGTAAATATCTGAGGCGTTGAAAATAAATCCACGTCTTTTACATAGTGCTACTATTTTTTCCATCTGGTCTTGTTTCTTATTTTCCATTTATAGCTCTTTTTTAATATCAATTACTCTTAAATTACCATGATTACACATCCTTTTCAATCTTGACATATTTTTTATAACATAGTATATGTGGTTATGAGGCCGTAGAGTTAAAAACTCGCGAAGGGATGATCGAGTCATGGCCAAGAGAGTCAATCACAGCGTCAGATGTGCTGAGGATCATCTCAGTGGCAGACTACCAAGCGAAGACAAGCCAAAGATTCTCTCGACGGACGAGAGTAAGCCGTTCCTGTTTTCTCGCGTAATCCTCAACGGAGGACAGGCCGAGCCAGATACAGGAATCGGCGTCAATCACGAAGTCTTCATACTCTGCCAGAGCTCGCCCAACCAGTGGTGCACTATGGCGGACGATAATCACCACATGGTAACCAGGCGGGGCGAGGAATTCATCTGCGAGCACTGCGACAAGTCGGGGAAGTGTTGCTGAGTATCACAAGACTTCCCCCAACCAGCGTCCGAGCTTCTTCAGTTCGGGCGTTTCCATTTCTATCGCAAAAACATCCAATAGCACAATCTACTATCTATTTTGTCTCATAAATTTTCCACTCTTCACCCCCCGCTCTAGCTTGGATTCGACGTATCGCCCAAGTACCTCCTCCGCCTCTCGGCGGATTCCTTTGTTTATCTTGAGTCTTGTCGCCAAACTAAATTCACTTTTTTCAATAAGGCGGAAAAGTTTTATTGTATCGTCGGAAATCGGTCTTCCATGCCCAAACTTTTTCTGGCACATTGAACATATTATTCCACCCTCTATCTCATCCCAAAAATTCTTTTTAGGAATCAAGGCGCCTTTACAGTGGACACAGTGGTAAATCTCCGGCTTGAATCCGCTCTCCTCAATAATTTTTAGCTCAAATATTCGTATCACCAACTCGTCATCTTCTTTATCCAAATATCGAAGAGCCTCAACAAATATCTCATATCCCCTTTTCGACTTTTCCTGCTCTTCAAAAAATTTATCGATTAATTCTCCCAAGTAAAATGCTTTCGAGGTTTTCTGTAGATTTTTTGCGATATTTTCAAAACTCTCTTCAAGCTGTGCTCCGGTAATAGTGAAAAAAGTCTGCCCACGATAGAGGTTCAAATTCACAACGTTAAACGGCTCAAGACTCCCGGCCATCTTTGACTTTATCTTTCGAACCCCCCTAGAAATTGCTGTAATTTTACCCAAATCAGGAGTAAAGATAGTCAATATCTTGTCGGCCTCAGAGAACTTGCGCCGCTTTATTACTACCCCTTCAGTTTTTAAGCTCTTTTTCATTTTTATGCCAACTTTATGACTTTATTTATCTCATGTTCGACAATCTCATATTTTTCATTAAATCGGAAATATCCCTCAAAAAGCTCGCCCTTCAGAAACATCGGAAACCAATATTTATCATTTGGCCACATTAGATCGTATGGTATTTTATCGATATCTATCCAAGCCACTTCCATCTCATCCGAATCCGTAGGTTTGTTTTTATAGCTCAGTATCTGATAATAGTGCACCTCCATATCCGGACCATCAACATAATAAAATGTTAATATCCCACTTTTCTTATACTTTGTAACTTCAATACTTGCTTCCTCTTGGCATTCGCGCACCATGGCTCCCTCTATTGTTTCGCCCTCCTCTATCTTCCCGCCTAGGCCTACCCATTTCCCAGAGCCAAAACCCTCTTTTTTCTTTCTACCAAGCAAAATCTTGCCACCCTCTATGGCTAGCGCCTCAGTCAT
>CAYRRY010000017.1:3033-13176 GCA_964426805.1 uncultured Candidatus Saccharibacteria bacterium
TGTTCTGGATTATTAACACCCAAAACCTCATTCTCCTCAGAAACTTTGACCGCGATTATCTTTTTACCCTGATCGTTGGCAATCTTAATCATATCAGTTAGATAATACTCACCCTGAGCATTGTCAGTAGAGAGCTTGTCAAAGTTTTTCCAAAGCCAGTTAGAATCGAAGATGTAGAAACTCGGATTACTCTCTTTGATTTTTAGCTGTTCCGGATTACAATCTTTCTGTTCAACGTTTGCAACCACCCTGCCTTCGGCGTCTCTTATAATCCTTCCAAACGCCCAAAACTCAGGATCTTCAAAATCAACTGTCAACATGGCTAGTGTTGGCTTTTCTTTTTCGAAGATGCCGATCAGCGCTTGCACTGTTTCTGGTTTAAAAAGAGGCATATCGCCGTAACAAACAATAACGGCGTCAGATTTTCCTGCCAAATTGCTCTTTGCCATCATAGTGGCATGCCCAGTACCCAGCTGCTCTTTCTGTTCTGCATATTCTACTTTGTCTCCAAAATAGTCCATCAGCATCTCTTTTTTATAACCAACTACTACTACCGTTTTTTCGAGCGTAATGCCAGAGAAAGTATTTATCATATGCTCAAGCAAAGGCTTGTCGTTCGCCTTAAACATAACTTTCGGAACCGCCGAAGCTTTTCCCTCATTCATGCGAGTGCCTTTTCCGGCACCCAAAATCACCGCTGCTATTTTCATACATACCTTTCATTAAGTGCTTTGATAGTATCAAATATTTCTCAAAAAATAAACTAAGACTTAACCTGAGTCTTGAGCCCCCTATTCCCCCATTGGTTTTGATGAAGCGTAAAAAATGCAACTGGAAAAAGCCAAAAAATAATGGTTTCATGCAAATACGCGTATACCACATTTCTAAGCCACAGCTGCCACTCCTTGCGCTCTATCATAAGCAAACTTCTCATAGTTGCGGTAAAAATCATCATAAGAAAATAAAAGGGTAGGACAAAGGGGAACCTAAAGAAAAGCAAAATCAAAACGATTCTTACATATATCCCTGCAATGGGCATGATAAGGCCGGTCAAGGTTTCAATCAGCAAGACTCCACCTTTCTGAAAAGCATAGGGCAGGATAAGAGTACTCTCTCGGATAAAAGACTTTTTCCAACGTATCTGTTGGCGTAGAAAATCCCAAAAACCCTCTGGCACGTAGGTCCTAGCTTTTGCATATGGAGTATAAACAACCTGGTTCCCACTCTCTAAAATCATCCTGGTCATATGTCTGTCATCACCAAAGGTACAGATATTACCCAAGAATCTTTCATTTACATAATCTTCATTGAAATCCAACATCAAAGATTTTCTATATGCTGCCAACGGTCCAGAGCAACAGGTCACAACTCCAAATCGGCTCAAACCCTCTCTTTCGAAATTGAAAGCTGACCAATATCTTGCTTGCAAGATAGCTGTTAGAAAGTTTGAATAATGATTTTCAACTAGTATCTCTCCTGTCGTAGCCCCGACCAGAGGATCAGAAAAAGGTTTTGTGAGCTCAATTATAGAATCTTTTGCCAAAAGTGTATCTGAATCAACAGTTATAATCAGATCTCCTCTGGCCTCAACCATCGCCCTCGACTGAGCTTGTCTTTTGCCCATATTTTTATCCTGCCTAAAAAAACGCACCATGTCTGGGTATGTGGATACAAATTCTTCAATTACCTTTTCTGTCTCCTCTAAAGTCGAACAATCGTCAACTATTATGATTTCTTTGTTCGCCTCTGTGTCTACAATACTCTGGAGACAATTACGTAGATTTGAGGCCGGCTCGTTGTATACGGGGACTACAACAGTAACAAAAAACTTCAAAGAAACGTACTTTTTCCTTTCCATAAAAAGAATCGGATAGTATCTGTACATTAGATACAAAAAAGCAACTATTGCATATATAAATGTAACGATAAAAGCTGTAGTCATATTACTCTCTAAATAAAGAACCGGGGAAAGCCTTCTTGAGTTGAATCTCACTTTTTATGTCATCCATCTCATCAAAATGCTCGTATATAGTGTCCATAAGCGGATCGAGCCTCTGATCTTTCGGCCTCTCTTCTACCAGGTGAACTTCATTTGCAAATTCGTCAAATGATTGTAAATATTTATTCAAATAAAATTGGACAAATATCCTGTTTGATAGGAGATAAACCACAACAATCGTAAATATTATCACCGGAATCATAATCACGCTTTTAGCAAGCTTAGGGAACCTTCTTTTGAGCCCCTTATATTCGGAATCAGAATCTATAGCTGCATTTATGATGTTAAAATTTCCAAAATAGTGGTTGGTAATAGAGCTATCCTTCGGTAAACATTTTCCACCTATGCCATCTCTCGCCTCCAGTATCTCGATGTTCCACTTAGTGTTCATGGCTTCGCGCAAAATTTCAAAATCAATATTTTTCTCATCGCATCGCATCTTTAGCTCTTCGGCAAAAGCAATTTCAATAAATCTAAATGTATTTTCCATCGGTTTACAAAGCTCTACAATGTCAATCGGATAGACATGTATGAAAGACTCATCCATATATCTTTTATAAAATTCAACTCCTCTTTTTGTCGATTTTTCAGAGAAAGAACCCGCAACTCTATGAATGTTGAAAAACTGATGATTTTCGTCTTTTGGATTGTACCTATGTGGAAAACAGAACAGATCACACTCGCCTCTTCGTAAAAATATATTGTGGATTTTTTTGATAGCACCTGGCTCATCTGTGGCCTCAATCGAAATCAGAGGATTCATATCAAGAGGTATCTCATGTGCTACATTTAAAACCTGATGAGTCGAGTAAACTGCGATTATGTAGTTGTTGGCTATTGGAATCTTTTTGCCGACGTTGAAGCCCTCAGCCTTGAATTGTTCTAGAATCTTCTCATTTACGTCAACACCAAAAATCCGATCTTTTCCATCGCGTTTCGCAATTTCGTGCAGGATTCCTCCGCCAATTTCGCCAATCCCAACTACAACAAGATCGTAACTTTTGTTATTTAAACTAGGATCTATCAGGACCCCTCCTATTTAATTAACTCTATTATATCATTTTTGACACTTGAGGCAATAAAAAATCAATCAAAACAAAAACATATTTGATATTTATCAAGAAAATACTGATGCTTAGTTTAATATTATAAATTAACCACTTTGCCCAACATTATTCTGAGCTTTCATCCATCTGATATATGTTTCCACGCTTTTGACATCTTCTCTCAAATCAGCGAGCCTGCCAGGAGAAGCCATTCCAGAGAAAGATTGCTGTGCATTTCCAGATTCGGTTAGCTTATCTAAATTACTTCTCAATTGGTCCAGAATAACACTTTCAATTTTTTCAGTGGTCCACTCTTCTATCGGAGAATTAAGCCTCATGGTTTTTAAATTAAAATCAGGTCTTTGTCGTTCAGTAGCACCTTCTGAGCTTGGCTGAGGAGCTTCGCCACTCCAGGCTACGGGTTTGTCATCCTTAATTGTCTTCCGAGGATTGCTTTCAGCTGTTTCTGATCCGACATCTTCTCTGGCCTGGTCAATTTCCCTTTTTTCTCTTGGCAAAACACCCTCTCTCCCATAAACCATAGCATTTATTCCATCCCTCATGGTTTGTAACTGATAAACAATTTTATACCTTTCTACAATTTCGCCAGAGTGTTGATCTTGCTGGCCAGGGCTCAGCTCTCCGGCAGATAGTTCAAGACCCGCAGTCATAGATCCAGCCATTATCGAAAATTGCAATGAAGCTAAGTGCTTTTCAAGCTTGATGATACCACCGTTTCCGGGGTTACTTAAATTTTTTTCGACTTCTCCAATTGCCAAACCATGAGGAAATTCTTGACTTACCCCGAAATCTTCCACCTGACAAACTTTGCCGGCATTTTTCGTTATTGATTCATAGTTCGAAGTTGACAATGAAACATCCGTATCTGGGAAAAGCCTGTCGCCAATTTCGACAATCATTGTTGTTGACGCCATATAATCATTCTCGTATTGTTCAGCATGCTCATCTGAACCTATGTCCAACTGAGACTCAAGGCCTTCCATTGTCAAAAATGTTCTTTCCCCTCTATTCATTAAATAATCCAAACCTACGGCCATCTCTGCGGGGTCAATTTCTTCTTGACTTGAAACTCTAACTAACTCAGACTGAGCTCTGCTAGCATATTGGTAATAGCCTTCATAAACTTCGTCATCAGGGTTATCCTTTCTGCCAGCATCCATGCTTTTCAAATCTCCGCGAGCAATTTCTCTTGCCCTGCGTCCTAATCCTGCATATATGTCGGGGGTTCTTTGTTTTGACAAATCTACATTAGGAGCAACAAAGTCAGCCCCTTCGCCGTTTTCCTTGTATTCGCTCATATTTTAAACTCCTTTCATAATAATTATATCAACTCTGACACTTGGGACAAAAAAAGGTTCCTCTACCACCCATTTTAACCCTCTTCACCTCACCGCCGCAGCCAAAACATTTCTCGCCCTCTCTTCGATAAACCTTCAAATGTTCCTGGGCGCTCCCCGCAACACCATCTGCGTTTACGTAGTTATCATCAGAAGTACCACCGTATTTTAGGCCAATTCTCAAAGCTTTCTGAGTTGATTTTATTATTTTATCCCATTCTAATTTTTTAATATTTTTCAATTTCCTAGTCGGCCTTATTCCAGAAAAGTATAATCCTTCATTCGCATATATGTTTCCAATTCCAGCAATTATTGCTTGGTCCATCAGATACATTTTCACATATTTATTCGGAAATTTCTTAGCCTGCTCACTCAAATAAGCACTGGTAAATTCCTTTGCGAATGGCTCTACCCCAAGTTTTTCAAGCTCTTTCACCTGTCTATTTTTTACCTCCTGTTTTGGGTAAATCTTTATCCAGCCGAATCTTCTCACGTCGTTGAAATACAATTTACTTCCATCACTTAAATCAAACACTCCCCTGGTGTGTTTTGTGGGCAATTTCCCAAACCAAGCCTTGTCGGGATGCCCGCCTGCAATTCTATTTTTTAGATTATAGTCTTTCTTGTCACCGCTAGGTTCCCAGATAAACTGACCTGTCATCTTCAAGTGAATAAGCAAAGATTTGTCACTACTCAGATTAATAGCGATTATCTTGGCATATCGCTCTATACTCTCAATCTTCTTGCCCGCCACATCCTCTTTCTCAAATTGGATGACTTTTTTATCCATCGACGAAAAATCGACAATTTTCTTGCCAACTATCTTTTTCTTCAATACATCTACTATGATTTGTACTTCTGGTAATTCGGGCATTGGATTATAGGTATTTCTCTGCTTGTTCGAAATTTTTTACTTTGACCCCCGAATAACATGATTCGCCTTCCATAATATCAGAATTTTTATCTCTCCTATTTATCTCTATCGCTAAAGCCTTTTTGTATTTATAAGAGATTTTCTCCATAGTGTCACCTCTATCATCTATAACGATAAAATAATCATTTAATTCTACAATTTTTTCTTTTTCTAGATAATCCCACTTTTGAATAGGAGTGTAGTAAATAGTATCAAAATATTTTTTGAGTCCTGTGCTCAAAAATTTATTCTTTTGAAAATTAACGTTTCCTAAGGTGAATAATATAACTGTATATTTTTCTCGATCAATATTCTCCAAAAAATCAATTGAATCATCAAAAATATATTTTTTAGTTTCTTTAAACAAATGTTCTATTCTAGAAAAAGTTAACTTTGGATTTATTTTTTTGATTTTCAACAACCGGTCAAAATGTTCTTTTATACTGTAGCTATAATCCATGCACGATGTTGCATACGTTTTTTGAATATCTGAATCACTATATCCCGCACGCCTAAAAATACCAAAAAACTCCTTCTTAAATCCAGAAGTGTCAAAAAGTGTCCCATCAAAATCAATAAATAGTTTAGTTTTCATATTATTGATTTAATCATCAACGTCGGTATATTTGTGTATTCATTGTACGATGCTTTATTGGGATATTTTTTAACAACATCTCGAAACACATTTATAATTGCTTCTTTAATTTTTTGATTACATCTGTACCATTTCAACGGCACCTTAAATCCATTTGCATCTATCATTCCTAGAGCGGCCTCACCATCAAACGCGTCGCCTATGCCGGGGAATCCACCCTTTTCGACATTCATCCCAATGTTTTTTTTAAGTACTTCCGACATAACTTCTAAATCTAGCTCTTCTTCATGTCTCATGTAATTTTCAACAGCAATCCTTGTAGCCATTGCTGTCATTATTAATCCAACAATTCTAGAATCATCCTCATCAGTTAGCTGGGTTCCAATATCTTTTTTTGTGACCTCGACTAACGCTCTTACCGTTTCCTCGTCGCTCCACCAATCAACATCATTTTTAATATCCGACATAACAATTAACATAAAACCCTCAAATTTCTCCGTCATTTCAAAATCCTCAGGAATTTCTATTCCTTCGATCCCCATAATTTCCACAACATCGTCAACATAATCTTCCCCAATGTCTTCTCCCAGCCTCATTACAAGAAATGGAGTCAACCGCGCCTTCCTTTCTTCTTCAATATCGGGGATTGCCTCTTCGGGCCCTGGACCCGGTTGTCCTTCTCTCATATCGCCTCCCAACTTAATAGTGAAAAATAAATAAATATTTTAATTTCCATATTGCTCGAAATCCGGCATAAATTCCTCTCTTACTCTTTTGGCAATACTTTGGATTAACTCGTACCTCTCCTTATCATGCGCTATAGCATTCTCATTATTGTTTGGGCTAACTTGAAGATAACTTTTTGGCAATGTCCACCCTCTCTTGTCAAATTCATCTATTAATTGAACGATAAATTCTGCATTACCAACATCACTTTGATCTCTTAATTCAGGGACCTCCGAGGATACAAAAGCATCAATTGAAATTTCTCTGGCTCGGCTCTGTTTTTCTTCAAGAGACAAATCCTCCCCCTCTATTGCTCCCTCATCTGATTCCCCACTAAACTCTGCCGCTTCAGCCAATGCCTGCTCGTCCTCGTTATGATCGTCATCCTTATCCTCATCGAAATATGGCAGGACTTCACCTATCAATAGTTTCTTCGCATTGTCAATGCGTTTTTCCGCGGCTATTTCATCTTCTTCAAAATTTAACACTTTTGGGCCGCCAAATCTCCTTATACTCACTCCACAATCAGCCAACGTTGGAGTCTTGTTCTCGGGATTTTGACTCCTGTCATATTTACCAGCTTCCAGATAATAATCAAATGAAAATCGATTTTTCACCAAACAAAAAACATCTATGGTTTGCCCATCTTCATTCGCTCTATGCCATGTAGAGCCTCTTTTCTTAAACTTTGGATCTTCCAATGCTCCGAATACTTCTTTAATTGCGTCCACAATCTGTTTATGAATTTCCTTTCTTCTCTCTCTTTCTTCATCGGACAACGGTGGGAGTAGAGTGTCGAAATCATAACCGGTTCCTCTTTCTTCATCTGCGGCTCCCCCTACATCATTATCCGCCAGTTCCCCTGTGTTAATCTCCATATCTTTATCACCTGGTTTTGGTCCACCTTCTCCCATATAACCTCCAAACTTAGTATTGGTAAGCTTATTATATCAAAAATGACAGTAACCTGGCTTAATTTGTCGATGTTTGACAAAATTTCAAGCCTCGTATAATATAAAGATACAACTACCAGCGATGTAAAAAATATCGTGGGTAACAAAACAAAAACAAAACAAGGCCACTTAAGCCTTTTTGTTTTACTCAAAAATTTACATTAATTCTATCGGGGTGAAAATGGATTTAGAAAGTGCAGGCTACTGGAGAAAACTCATAAATCAGGGAATGATCAGATTCTTTCTATTGAAGGTTCTCTACAAAGACAAAGAATCCTACGGTTACAAAATCGTCAAAAGAATCGAAGAGCTTTCCGACGGACTTTGTCGTCCAACTGAATCCACAATTTATCCAGCCCTAGACCAATTAAAAAAAGGTAGCTACGTTACTATAAAAGAAGTCTCCGCCGGTGCAAGAGTTCGAAAAGTATATTCCCTAAACGAAAAAGGCCGCTCCGCCTACCGCGCTGCAGCCAAAGCTTACGGCGAAATCATCCCGCTTCTTCGCGAAGCGATAATGCTCTAATACCCTTTGGGTGGTTTTTTCTTTTTTCCAAAATATTCTAAATCCAGTTTAAAAATTTGTTTTGATACTCCATCTATATATAGATTTAATTCATCGGCTCCGACGCCGATTTTTATTATTTTATCCTGGGCGATCTCTAAGGTTTTATCAAAATCATTTTTATTCTTTGTATTTATATCCTTCCAAGCAAAACTTTTCAGTGCCTCTGCAATTTTTTTGTTATAATCCAATTTTCCAATCTGCATCAGATGAGCAATCGCCGGATAACCCAAATACCCTCTCCAGTATGACCCGTTGTCGTTGGCCATAATTGCAGCCCTAGATTCATCATACTCAACAATATAATATTTGTTACCACTTGAAGAATAGCATCGGCTCTCCCCGTCCTCTTCCCTTATCCTGCCATCGGCCAGAGCACCCAAGGCCTCATATATTTTTATTTTGGGAGGATTTTTCCACTTCATATATTTATTATTCATCCACTCCCCTCCTTGATTTAAAGCTTAATTTAGAGTAATCTTGTAACGTTAAATTAATTATACCCAATACGTCATACTTTATACATAATACGATTTTTATGAAACCTGAACTACTTATGCCAGCTGGTGATTTGGAAAAAGCCAAGATCGCCTACCAATTTGGAGCAGACGCATGCTACGGATCAACTAGCGCTTTTTCGATGCGTACTCGAGAGATCGGCTTTACTTACAAAACCCTACAAGATGCTGTTGAATACGCCCATTCGATTGAAAAGAAGTTTTTTATAACCTGCAATATCTATCCACACGAATCCGAACTAAAGAAAATCAACACTCACTTGAAAAAACTGATATCCATGCAGCCAGATGCTCTAATAATCGCCGACCCGGGCATAATCAACACTGCGAAAGAGCTGATAGATAAATATTCTCAAAGCAAAATCGAGATTCACCTTTCAACTCAGGCCAATACAACTAATTCGGAATCGATAAAATTCTGGCACAAACTTGGCGTCAAGAGATTTATATTAGCCAGAGAGATGAGCTTAAAAGATATTAAAGAGATTCGAAAAAATACCCCCAAAACTGCCATCCTAGAGGCTTTTGTCCATGGCGCTATGTGCAACTCTATCTCTGGACGATGCAACCTCTCGAACTACCTCTCCGCTCGCGACGCCAACCACGGCGCCTGCGTCCAGCCCTGTCGTTGGAAATATTCACTTGTAGAAGAGAAAAGGCCAGGTCAATTTATCCCAGTCGAAGAAGATGAAAACGGCTCCTATATTTTCAATTCAAAAGATTTAAAGATGATAGAACACTTGGACAAATTAAAAAAGTCCGGAATCAGCTCTTTCAAAGTAGAGGGTCGCAACAAATCTATCTACTATTGTGCAATAGTCGCCAAGTCTTATCGAAAAGCGATTGATAAAAAAGAGACATCTAAGAAAGAACTTGCGACAGTCACCAACCGTGGATACTCAACCGGTTTTTATTTCGGCGCACCAAGCGAGAAAGATATCAATTACGAAACCTCACGCCCTACCTCTAATTGGAAATTCGTGGGGATTGTACGAGAAAAGATATCAGATGATGAATACTTGATAGAGTGCCGAAACGAGATAAAAAAAGATTCTTGGGTTGAGATTGTAACACCTGATAAAATAATCGGAAAAAAGTTAACAAAATTTATCACGCCCAAAGGCGAAGAACCTTCAAAGGTAAATCCAAATGACCTATTCGTTCTAGGTATTAAATACGACCTTCCGCCAAACTCAATGCTAAGAAAAATAAAGTAGTTATATTCCTTGGGTAAGCAGACTAGTCTGCTTACCCAAGGAAACCAAATCAATAAAGATATATGCAATTTTCGAGACTGCTAAACGCCTCATACGAGTGAGGCGTTTAGCTTTTTAGCTCATTTAGTGTAGTTTTATTGACTATATATCTTTGCGATAACCTCTTCCGCATCTGGTTCGGAGATAGATATTTTATCGGGATCAAATTTATCAAATACTTGCTCGGCCAGCCCACCAACATCCTCTTTTTTCG
>CAYRRY010000018.1:0-2979 GCA_964426805.1 uncultured Candidatus Saccharibacteria bacterium
GGTAAGACAAGATTGCAAAAGCTTTGCTTTTCTTGGTCATAATCTCTCCCAATATAAAATATTAAATCTATTTAACTAGTCGAATCGCAAATGGGTACTTGTACTCTTCACCCTTGCTAGTAGCCATCGCAGCGATAATTCCCATTACCAATCCATATATTCCGGCCACAGTCATGATAAGACCACCGATCAAAACGACCATCAAAATTGAACCTATGATATAAGCCAAAGAAATTGTTATCCAAAAATTCAACGCTTCTTTTGCTTGATTTTTAGTATAGCCCTCTGTTGGTGTTACTAAAAAGATAATCAACGGTCCCACAAAACCTGTAAAAATTCCCAAAATGTGCGCTAACATTGCTAAATTGTTGTCTTTCGCTGGTGCTGGTGCAGCTGGTTTTTGTTCGTCTGCCATGTTTTTTTCTCCTTCTCCCTCTTTTGGAGGGTTAGTTTTTAATTATTCTATTTTTTCTCTTTCTGCTCTTTTTTATCCTCAAAATTCACCTTTGGCGCCTCTTTTACAGCTTCACCCGCCTCAAAAAGGTCCCTCTTTTTAAATCCCAACGTATTGGCAAAAACATTTGTTGGAAATGTCTGAACAGCAATATTTATCTCTCTGACGTTTCCATTGTAAAATCTTCTAGACGCTTCGATTTTGTTCTCAGTGTCGGTCAATTCGTCCTGAAGCTTAGCAAAATTCTGATTTGATTTTAGCTCAGGATAACTCTCCGCTACAGCAAAAACAGACTTCAGAGCTTCAGTTATCTGATTTTCTGCTTCGCCTTTTGCTTTCGTTCCTTTGGCACTCATAGCAGAAGCTCTGGCCTCTGTTACCTCTTTAAAAACTGATTTCTCCTGCTTTGCGTAACCCTTTACGGTATCGACTAAATTCGGTATCAGGTCATACCTTCGTTTTAGCTGAACTCCTATATCGCTCCAGGCCTCGTTGGTTCGGACATTCAATTTGACCAGTTTATTGTAGATACCGATGACAGCGATAACAATCACTGCAACTACAATTATAATCACCCACAACGTTATAGACATGATATTCCCTTATTAATAATGTTATTTCTATCTATCACTATACACATAATGCAACCAGATGTCACCAAATCGGCTGATTTGTGGATCATCCAAGTTTTCAAATCGAGCAGATAGAGAAAACGTTTTACCGTCCGACTTATAACCATAATAATACCCATCGGCTGATTTTGGATCAGCTGGCATGGCAGAGATAAACTCCGGTACCAACTTTGTAGAGACCTGCGACGAGGTCTGATTGATGTTGCTCCAACTGCTAGAAACTGGGTAGTAACTGTTGTCAAAATAGTATTTCACCAAAGCGCTTTTTATACTTGCAAGATCTGTTTTCCTCGATGCATCTCGGCTCAACTCTGTTGATGTTGTTACGGTCTCTTCGCCTGTAGGAACTTCTTCGTTTACATCTTCGGTGGTTTCTGAGACTTCAACTTCCAGAATCTCTTTTTCTACTGATACTGCAATTTTTTTGTCTAGTCTTGGGATTTCGATATTGTTTGTTGATCCATATTCATAGAACTCGATCTCAAAGTCAATCCTCGAGACCGAAGAAGAAACGGTTGGGATAATTGTGAAATCAATTTTATGAATTAATTTATCTTTTATACCAATCCAAACGTCTCCAGATATTTCCTGAATCATCTTGCTGTCAATTCCTAAAAACTCCAACGAAGATCCAAGCTCTATAGAATCTATTTGGTATCGATAGCACCTAACATCAGATATCTTCTCGTTTGAAATTCTTCTGCCTATTATTGAGAAACCTTGGTCTGTTTTTAAAGAATATATATCGTTAATCGCATTATCGCTTTCGGGTGTGGTTAGGGAATAATCCAACCATTTTCCACTTTCTGCTTTCGAGTGATACTCGATATCAGAAGAACTGTTTAAGTAGAGATCATTTTGACTTGTGATCAATGAGACAGAGCTATTTTTACCCGATATCTTGTTGATAGTAAAATCAGTCTGTATAGCATCGTTATTTGAAATTGTTTCAAAATCTGTATTTATCTCTTTTATGGTAGTTGTGTCAGCGCTATAGCTCTGATAGTCTTCCTGGGAAGAGCTATTGTATGTACTGGAGCTACTTTCTTCTGAATCACTCTCATCTGAGGAAATTGAATCTCCTGAGTATGTCTCATATAGGTCTGAATCGGAGCTTGATGATTCTGAACTACTAGAATCATCGTAGTCATAATAATCATCGTCATAATAATAGTCGTATTGAGCCAAGATTGCGCTAGTTTTAGTTCCCACTTTCGTGTCCCTTGCTAAATACATGAAATCGGAGACGGCCACAAGTGGTGAAGTAATCGGTGATTTAATAGTTTTATCAACTGTCATTGTTATCTCACCCTTGGCCTTAAATTCTAAGTTATTTTGTCCGTTCAAAAAGGCTTGTCCAAGAGCTGTTTCCGGGCTTCTCGGCAATCCTCCCCAAAGTTTTTCTAGCCCCACAATTCCATATACTTTCTCAAATCCGAGAGAGGCTAATCCATTTTCAGTCAAAAAAGTAACCGCGACAAAAATAAGAATAATCGAAGTAATACCGATAAAGCTCGGCTTTTTGTAAAAATCAATCTTTAGCGGTTTTCTGGTTTTCGGAGACACAGTTGGAGCTTGTGGAGTCGGTATGGCTGGAGCGGAGATTGTGGAAGCGCTTGGCGCAGTTTCCGCCTTTGGCTTAGCAGGTGCTTTTTTATTCTTAGAAAAGATGTTTATCTTTGAAAATATCCCGGGCTTTTTATTTACGGCATTTTCTGTCGTCGGAGCAGGAGCAGGAGAAGCAGTTTCCGTGGGCGCAACAGGCTGCTCTGCTGGTTTTGCATGTTCAGCCGCCTTGTCCAGGCTTGGCATGGCCGCTATATTCTGTTTGATTTTATCGATATCTGACTCTGGGGTTGGTGCCGACTTAGGGGTTGGCGTAGGCACAGATGC
>CAYRRY010000018.1:3079-12786 GCA_964426805.1 uncultured Candidatus Saccharibacteria bacterium
GGCAGTGTGTCTGGGTTCAAATTTGTATTTAGTGGCGGGGCGCTCTTCTTCGGCTGTTCTGGGATCTTAAGCCGATCTTTCTCCTTCTGAACAATCTCCTCTGCTGGAATCTTCTTGCCTACCTTCTCCTCGTCAACTCCCTCTGGAATATTAAAAGGAACGGGCTTCTTTTCAGCCTTTGTTTCCAGCGGTTTATCATTTACTGGAACCGGAGTATCCTCCAAGGTCCCTATTACCTCTTTCTTCTCCTCTTCACCGTCAATATCAAGAGGTTCATCCCAAGGACTCCCCGTAGATGCACTAGATGTGTTTGTTTGATTTTGATCAGCCACGTATTCCCCTCCTAGTTCTTACATCTATTATAGTTGATTTCCTGATTTCAAACAATTATTTTAGAGACTCAACTGCCTTCTGAAGAATTTCGTCGGCCTCTGTCTCCAAATCGTCTTCTGCTACAATATCTGGTTCTATGCCTATTTGGTCTATGTGATTACCATTTGGAGTCAGCCACTTGGCAACAGTTATCTTGACCGCAGAATTATCCGACAACCTTTCCAATATTTGAACCGAGCCTTTGCCGAAAGTAGTTTGACCGGCTATCTCGCCCTGATCTCTATCTTTTATAGCGCCGGCTACAATCTCTGAAGCAGAAGCCGAACCCTCATTGACCAAAACTATCAATCTATTATTTTTCAAAACAGCATCTCTATTGGCTGTAAAATCTTTCTTTGTACCATCACCGTTTTCCTCGGTCACGATTACTCCATCTTCGATAAAGAAGCTCGAGAGATCCACCGCGGTTTCCAAATATCCACCCGGATTGTTGCGGAGATCCAAAACCACTGGAAGATTTCCCGCTTCACTCGAAGCTTGTTTGAAAAGATCAAGCGTGTTGTCCCCGAACTGCCTTACCTTAATATAGAAGATTTCTTTGCCTTCGACTGTTTTTTTCTCCCATGAAACAGATGGCACAGATATGGTAGCTCTTGTAATTATAAACTCCAACAGATCGCTCTCACCCTGACGCAGTATTTGCAGTGTTACATCTGTTCCCTCTTCGCCACGAATTTTATTTATAACTTCGTTAAAGGAGATGTCCGAAGTTGAAGTATCGTCAACGAACATGATTATGTCTTTTGCCTTGAGACCCGCTTTCTCTGCAGGTGAATCTGAGAGAGGAGAAACCACCACAGGCAAACTGTTTTCAACTGTAATTTCTATACCGATTCCGGAAAATTCTCCGGAGATATCATCCATAAACCTCTCATTTTCTTCCGGTTCCAAAAATACTGTATATGGATCACCCGAAGCCACCATCATTCCCGATATAGCACCATATAGTAGATCCTGTGGATTTAGCTCACCAGAGTAGTTTTTCTGAACCTTGCTCCACGCTTCCCAAAAAAGTGAAAAATCTACGCTTTCCGGCTGTCCTACCTCTGTCTTTACCACACTTTCTGGAACCGAGGAGATGTTTAGATTCACACCTTTTGTCCCATAAGAATAGCCGAAAACAAAAGCCAAGTAGACGATAGTCAATACAACTATCAAAGATATAACAAACCCTGCAACTCGCGATTTGCGGTTTATATTGTTTTCACTGCTTTTATTCACACTAAAATTATACAACTATTTTAACTATCCTCAAAATAGCTAAACGCCTCACTCGTATGAGGCGTTTAATCAATACTAGAGCTTCTTGATTCTATCGGATTGTTCACATTACTTTTACTTGAGGGGTACTAACAATTTCTCGTACTCTTTTATCATGAATTTAATATCTTCAGTAAATTTATGTGGATTGTTTTTCAATTCTCTTTTTAACTCATTTAGGGAGAATACCTCAATTCCGGAACTTTCCCCATCTACAAACCTTATAGGGCCATCGTAATAACCATAATACATCGAATTCATAAGCGGTTGTGCCATCTTGCGTTTTTTATCAATAATTCTCTCAGAAAGAAAGTTCGGCAGATATTCAATTTTCTTGAAAACTCCAATTATCTCTAAATTTGTAACCTTGACCGCATTTTCAAATTCTTCAGGATCAAGCACCGTTGCGGGAAATCCCAGCTCTTCCGCACACTCTCGGATTACTGTCATATTGAAACTATCTCCGGCCGAAACATGTCCGCCCACAGTCTTGTCATATCTTCCAGCATTTACATCTTTAATTTTACTTCTTTTTTGAAGATAAATATTTCCAGAAGTAGTCATCAGCAACAACTTGATCGTTTTAACCTTCTTGGTGATTTTCTTCGATTTATTAAACTCACTTCTAGCTTTCGAATAGAAAGTCTTTCTCTTCTCGATTTTTAACAGCTGAGAATCGAGATCATAAACCTCTAGTTTTTCGCTGTTGATTATATTTTGAGTTAAATGTCTTTCGCTCATAGAAACAATAATAGTTATAATATATACTGTTCGTCCTATTATAGCTATAAATTTGACTTTTGCAAGTAATATCAGTAATAAATGTTGATATAATAGATATATATGAAGTTTTGATATTTCACCTGTATTGGTGGTTTTTTGGTATAATAAGCCCATGAAAAAGATTGAGAAGTTTTTAATAAATGAAATATTCCCCGACCTCGAAAGAGGAAGGGCTAATTTCGACAAACCGCACACAGTCGCGGTAGTTTATTGGTTAAAACAAATTTTGAAACGTAATTCTGAGCTCAACCTAGACGAAACAGTGCTGCTAATAGCAGCTTACGCGCATGACTGGGGATACGCAGACTTATTCGCAAAGGGACAAAAGTTAAAATACGATGACGTAAAAAATGCAAAAGTAACACATATGGAAGTGGGTGCAGAAAAAGTAAACGAACTTTTGAAAAATGAGGTATTTTCATCTTTAACTGATAAACAAAAAGCTAGATGCATCCACCTGGTGCGAGTTCATGATAAACTCGACAACCTTAAAGATAGTGATGAACTTGTGCTGATGGAAGCCGACACATTGGGAGGTCTAGACATCAGCCGAGTTGAACCAACTTTTAATGTTGAATCAAACAATAAGTATATTTTTGAGGTAAAAAGAAGAAGAGTGCCAAGGTTTATTACTGAGTTCGGAAAAGAGACAGTAGGCATGCTTGTTCAGAAAAGAGCTGAGCACTATAATAAAAAAATACTTTCAAAATAGATTGAGCTAGATATTTATCGTACTATTCGCATCGCTTTTGCTATAATAATATGGATTTTTTGATATAATATGCTCAACATGAAACAACAAATATTGAATGAGGAAATCATCAAAGTTAATACTAACAAAATCAATTCTTTGTTAAAAAATGTTTGCGTTAAAAAAGATGCTTGTCCTCCTCTTGCGGTTTCCAACACTAATATCCTAAAAAAATATTTTTTAGATATAGGCGATCTCTCAAACCTAGACTTTGTTCTTGTGGCTTACGGGGAAGAGGAAACGATAGTAACCAACGGCAAAACATCCAGCCCCTATCTTTTGTCATCACTAAATTATAATTATTCAGAGGTTCCTCTCGGTTATATTATTAGTGGGGACATTATTGTCTCAAAGGGTGGAAAAGCGACTAAACACCTCTCTGAAGGAGATTTTATTGGACTATTCGAGGCAAGTGATTGGGCATTAACAGGTAAAAAGAGGGAAATTGGTGATTGGACTCTTAAAACCTCGTCTAATACAAAGATTCTTTTCTTTCCCTCACAAAGCCTGCTAGAAGAAAATAATGCGGCACATTCTCTGAAAGATTATTTAATTGACATTGCAAGAACAGACCGGGTACCCCAGCCGATAACAAACATGCCTCTACTTGATTGGGTGTCAAGCCACACTACTAAATCACGTCTTTCTGATTACGTGGTAGTTATTCACACACATTTGCTACCAAATACTTTCCCCTTCTTTCGTCATTTATCTTATCTGACCAACTTCGGGAAGGTTTATATTTTGGAAAAACCATATTCAACAGTCAGATCAACATACAATGATTTAGTTCAGGCTGGTTGCGAGATTGTTCAAGTTAAAATGGAATCTGGGATGCCTTACGAATTTTCAGTAAGAAAAAGCGTAGATATTTTGTGGTCAAAAATAATTGAAGAACAAAAACAAAATGACTTAAAAAAACTTTTGGTTGTAGACGATGGAGGCGACTTATGGCATTCAATTCCCTGGAATAATCTAAAAGGCGTTTCTGTCGCTGGTGTCGAACAAACTCAGCGAGGAATCACAAGAATAGAAAGCAGCCAAATAAAAATTCCCCCCATTATCAGTGTTGCATCAAGTGGAATCAAAAAAGTAATAGAATCTCAATTTATTGGCAAATCAGTAGTTGACAAGCTAGATGAATTGAAACTTATTGATACAAAAAAAAGAATAGGAATTTTGGGGATGGGAAGTATTGGGTTGGCTGTTGCGAAAACAGTAAACGAACTTGGCCATAAAGTGAGTTATTACGATCCATCACCGGGAACAATAACAAGCAATTTAATCAAAAGATGCTTATCTTTAGACGACCTACTCAACAGCGCAGATTTAATTATTGGTACAGTTGGTAAAGACTCATTGAAGGGAATGGCGTTTGACCGAGTATCAGGGGAAAAAATTATGGTTAGTGCGTCATCTGCAGATGTTGAGTTTTCTTCTTTACTGAAATTAACCGTTTCAACAGAAACTCCTTTTGGAACAAGAAAAATTCAAGTTAACAGAAAACTAAAAATCGAAATATTAAACGGCGGGTACCCATTAAACTTTGATAGAGTAAAAAATGCAACTCCAAGTGAAGATATCGCTTTGACATGGTGTCTGATGTACATAGGTGCGATGCAAGCCGCAGAATTAATCAAAGAGGACAAGCTTTTACCAAGGATTTATGAAGTTGACCACTTATCTCAAAAACGAACTTTTGAAAAATGGCTTGAAAATATAAATAATCGTCAAAAGATAGATATGTCTAAAAATGATGTTAGCGGAATAATAAACCAGCCAAACTCAAAAATAAATGAAATGAAAAGTGTTTGGAACGACGAATAATTCTGGCCCTTATATTAATAAGGCTGGTAGAGAATGTTTAAATAGATTAAATTAGATATTTATCGTATTATTCGCATTGCTTTTACTTGATTTCTGCTGTAACCTCGTCCAGCTCCGAGTGGATCGTGCATACCGTATGTATCACCATTTTTTGAATAAGGTTTTAAGACCACAAAGTGAGAAACACCGTAATTATTACCCATATCAATTCCGAGCGCAACTCCGACAACTACTGGGTGTCCAGAGGCCAATTCTGAATCGATTGTGCTCCAGTTGACTGACTGTGAACCTCCATCAGAAACTATGGGTGTATATAGTAGATATCCACCGTAATTAAAGCTAGAGGCATTAACCGCTGAAGGTACACTATATCCCCTGCCATAATACTGAGCCACCATAGCAAGCGAGGTTATAAGACAACCGTACTGGGCTACTGTATATGGGCTAGACCCCAAGTAAGTGCTCGGATACCAAAGTTGACTTGCATACCAGCTTCCATCGTTTGAAGAGACAATGTCTCCACCCCAACTTTTTGTAGCACTTATCTGATCAATTTTCGCCTGCAGGGAAGCCGCTTTTTGGCTAGCTGAAGCCTCCTGGTCCTTAAGCTCATCTATCATATCCTCGGTGTCATTCAAAAGTCTGCGTTTTGTCCAAGTCTGATTCTCGAGACCCACCTTTTGAATCTCCTGATTTTCCTGATATTTTTTAAGCTCTATCATGTCCTGATCTTGTTCCGCTTTCTGCACTTCCAGCTCCGCTTTTAGCTTGTCCAGCTCCTCCACCTTGAGCTGAATCTGCTGTTTTATAGAATCATAATATTCCTGTTGAGTTATCAGGTCCGAAAGACTGTCTGAGCCCAAAACGCTGTTCATCATACCAGTCGAATCGCCCTCCATATACCAAGAAGAAACCACTTCATGCATTTTATCTTTCTCTACCTCTATATCAGCCATTTTGGCATCAATCTTTCCATTTAAATCATTTATATTGGCTTGCGTTTCTGCAACTTTTGCATCTGTTATCGCAAGCGAATACTCAGCTTCCGATATTTGATAATCCAAAGTATTTAGCTGACCAGAGAGATAATTCGCATCACCCTGTTTGTTTTGAGCTGACTCACGAGCAGATTGAGCCTCTGCGGCCGCTGCTTCCTTCTGTCTCTGAAGTTCACTCAAAGTTTCTGCCACAGCCAAAGAGGGCATCAAAAAAAGAGCCAGCGCGATGAATATCGCTATGCTCTTATAAAAACTTGAATATTTTGTTATATCCCTCGCTTGTTTCATGGTAGTGAATATATAGTAAAGCAACCCGATATTTTTGTAAAGGGGCTATTTCAAATGTTTTTTGATGGCGAAAGAAGAACAGACAACTCCGAGCAAGATGCCAACCAAAAGTTGCATTAAAACCACCATCCAGAAGCTAATTCCCAGATATCCTTCACCTATATCGAAACCACCCAAGTAGCCTTTAGCCCATGGCATAGCGATTTGGAAAGAGAAATAGAGAATAATTGATGCGATAATAGTACCCACAATTCCATAGGCCACGCCCTCAAGCAAAAACGGTCCACGCACATAGCCGGAAGATGCTCCAACCAATCTCATAATGTCAATTTCTTCCGATCGAGCAAATATGGTAAGACGAACAGTATTGTATATAACCAAGATTGATATTAAAATAAATACCCCAGAGAGAGACCAGCCGAAGATGCTGATAAAGCCAGCGATTCTCGAGAGTCGCTCTACCACATCTTTATTTTTTTTATAAGATAATTCTTTTATTAAAGAGCTATAAGCCTGGTCGTCAAGCAGATCAGCTATCTCCTCCAAATCCTCTGGATCCTCCGTTTTTATCTCCAAGCTTCGTGGAAGAGGATTATCCTCTTCTGAAATAATATCGCGCAGGTTTTCATCGTCCACATTTCTAGCCTTCCATCGCTCGAGAGCCTCCTCCTTGGAAACGTAATTAACAGAGACCACATCTTCTCGTCGCGTGATTAGTTTCTGCAGTTCAAAAACCTGATCTTCGGAAACAGTATCTTCTAGATATGCCGCCATATCTATCTTTTTCTCCAATCCGTCCGTAACCTTGTTGGCAACTATTGTCAGAGAAACAAAAACAGAGATTATAATCAGTGTTATCACCATAACCAAAGTTGAGGCAAGAGAAAGCCACCTATTCCTCCAAAGAGAAACAACCGCTGTTTTTATTATTCTTTTTAGTGTTGTAATCATGATATCTTCCTATAAAACATATTTGCCATGCTTCTGATCGCCGATTATCTTACCGTCTCGCATAGTGATAACTCTTCTTTGAAGTGCATCTACAACCTCTTTGTCATGAGTGGCCAGAAGCACTATTGTCCCCTGACGATTTATTTTGAATAGAAGTTCGATAATCTCCCAAGTTGAAACCGGATCCAAATTTCCTGTCGGCTCGTCGGCTATCAGAATTCTTGGTTCATGAACCAAGGCTCGCGCTATGGAAACTCTCTGTTTTTCGCCACCTGAGAGCTCCTCGGATAGAGCTTTTATTCTTTTAGTAAGGCCGACTATCTCACCAATCTTTGGAACTTTTTCGTTTATAATTGAATTTGGAGCTCCCGCTACTTCAAGCGCAAAAGCAATGTTTTCAAAAACCGTTTTTTTAGGAAGAAGTTTGAAATCCTGAAAAATAATACCGACCTTCCTTCTATAATAGGGAAGCTCGTTCGGTTTAAGCAAAGTCACGTCTCTCCCGGCAACAACAATCCTGCCCTCGGTCGGTCGTTCTTCACAAGTCAAAAGTCTAATCAGTGTTGATTTTCCAGCACCAGAGGGACCTACTAAAGATAAAAATTCACCGATTTTCACCTTAAAAGAGCACTTCTCCGCGGCAACAACTCCGTGTGCATATCTTTTGCTAACATCACTGAATTCAATAACAACATGCTCACTGCCTTTTTCTGTTTTTTTCTTCGATTTTGACTTTGTGTCCTTCTCCTTAGCATCATCCTTAGGATCCATCTCCGTCAAAAACTCACCCCTGTTCATGGGGGTTGTTTTTGTGGCTGGAACAACTCCCGCATCTTTCGACAGAGTTTCCTCTTTTGTAATATCATTTTTATTTTTTGCTGGCATCAAATAAGTTTAGTTAAATCAATCTTGGTCATCTCGCCCGGAACTTCCAAATTCAACAGGGTTAACACCGTAGAAGATACGTCTGACAATACTCCCGAAGTATCTGCTGATGCATAACTCCTATATTCATCTTCTGATAATTTTGCTCCCTTACTAATATTAAAGGGATTTTGTAAAAAATCCAAATAGATAAATGGAACTGGACTCGTAGTGTGCTCTTTGTTGATCCCGCCCGTAGCTGGATCTATCATAATTTCACAGTTTCCGTGATCAGCAGTAATTATTGTTTGGTACTTGTTTAGCGCTGCTGCAACTAAAACCTTTTCCAATTCTCGATCCACCGTTTCACAAGCAGCGATCCCAGCGTCTATTACTCCTGTATGCCCCACCATATCACCATTGGCGAAATTTAGAAGTACAAATCGCTCACCGTTATTTAGGGCACTTGTGGTTTGCTTAGCAACTTCTTTAGCCGACATCTCCGGTTTTTGATCATATGATTCTACTCTTGGTGAAGGCAAAACCTTTTGAGTTTCAAAGTTGTGTGCTTTTTCCAAACCTCCATTGAAAAAATAAGTAACGTGAGGATATTTTTCGGTTTCTGCTATATGGTATTGTCTGACCTTGTTTTGTTCTAAAACGTCAGCTACTGTATTTTCCAAACTAATAGGGGAAAATATAGTGGGGATTTTCATTTTTTCATCGTACTCAGTCATGGTCAACAAATTTAATGGCTCAATCTTTACCCGAGTAAAGCCATCAAATTCGTATGAGTAAAAAGCTTTGACCAGCTCTCTCATCCTATCCGCCCTGAAGTTGTAGAATAATATGGAATCGCCGTTCTCTACCAAGCCAGCCTTATCTATAATAGAGGGCTCGATTGCTTCGTCATCTTTTTCATTTTGATAATTGGCATCGATCGCTTCGTCGGCCGAGCCATACTGCTCGCCGACTCCTTTTGTATAGAGCCGATAGGCTTTTTCCACTCTCTCCCATCGTTCATCACGATCCATAGCGTAAAAACGCCCGACAACGGTTGCTATCTTGCCAACACCGATTCGCGATATCTCGGAATTTAATTTGGCAATAAATTCTTTCGCTTTTTTAGGAGATGTATCACGGCCATCGGTAATTACGTGAATAAATATATTTTCCAGACCCGCCTCTTTAGCATATTCTAAACTTTTTATCAGGTGATCTATGTGCGAGTGAACACCGCCGTCTGAGACCAAACCAATCAAATGCAATTTTTTACCCTTTGACTTTTCAAGTAATGCTTGGAAATTTTCATTCTCTAAAAACTTCCCCCCTTCTATAGCGCTGTTGATACGAGGCAAGCTCTCCCAGATTATCCGTCCCGTTCCCAAATTTAGGTGACCAACTTCAGAATTGCCAACTTCGTTTCGATCCAGTCCGACCTGCAGGCCGGAAGCTGAAAGAAGTGTTTTCGGGTAGTGTGTATAGATGTAGTCAAGAACCGGAGTGTTCGCCAAAAAGGGAGCGTTGCCCTCCATAAGAGGAGATACGCCCCATCCATCCAATACTATCAATAAGACTTTTTTACCGAGTTC
>CAYRRY010000019.1:0-11828 GCA_964426805.1 uncultured Candidatus Saccharibacteria bacterium
GCTCATCCTTGGCATACTTAGCAGCGAAGTTCATTTTCTGTTCAGCAGCTACTAGGGCGGAGTTCTCTATTGTCCCAGTTGCCTTTGCTTGGTTATTTTCGTTCACGTCGGTTGGCGCTTTCTCCTCTTTTTGGAGAGAAACTAAGGAAGAAGACATCTCTTTTACATCGCTTAATCTCTCTTTGCCAGCAAGTTCTGGATTATAGATAAGATAAAAATCTTCTATCATCTCCTGAGTGCTAAGTTGTTTACAGTGAAGGCCCATTGATCCCAAATTTTGGGCAACAGTTGTGGCTCTCTGGCGAATCTCTTTTGCATAGTGAATGAATTCATCTTCCGGAATCTTCAAGGTGCTTATCTGTTCGCCTTTAGGAAAAAGTTTTTCTATTATGCTTGTTTTCATGCTTAGTGGTTGATAACCGACAACAACAAAAAATCTTTTTTTCATAATATTTGCGATATCAATTAGCTGGGTTACAAAATCTGCATAATCTTCGGTTTGTATTTTCAATAAATCATTTTTTTGTTCTAAGGCTAGTTTTTTTACTTTGGCAACGTAGGGGGAAAGATCAAGTTTTTTAGACTGAACAACTATCTCGACAGGAAAGTGAAGTGAATTCAAGAAGCCCTGATATTGGAATATTAAAGAATTTTGTTCCTGTTCGCTTTTTAAAGCAAAATTGATAGCCGAAAGCTCCATCACGATTCGATATTGGCCATCATTTAAAATGATGATGCCATCTTTCATGCCGGCTATGGGTATATTTTGTTGTGTTGAAGCTGTTTTTGCCATTTATAAAATTATATTTTTATATTTTTATATCCCTCACTATCGATACTGTGCGCCAATGTTTCTATTCTTTCCCTATCTAAATGTTTTGTGTTTATAGTTTTTTCCGCCGCCTTCTTCGATTTTATTATTTGGACATTTAGAGAACCTCTTGTTTCCTTGTGCCACGATCTTTGTTTGGGGTTGATTATAAATTGAACCAAAGATAATAAAAAATGGATAAAAGGTCTTTCATTTATCTTCAAAAATACAACAGCTAGGGTGAACAGAGCGATGATAATACCCAAAAAGATACCAAGTACATTGGGGATTGACGATATACAGATATAGGCAAGACCACTGCCGATAACGGCCTCGACAAATTGAATCATAGTTAGAGGTCCTATGATTCTGTCTTGCATGTCTATGTTGTGTGGAACTTTATATCTCATGCCCCTCCAAGACATTATCAAATATCAAAAAACTATAGATGCATGTAATCTCATCTGATTGTTCTTTGAAACACTCATTTATACAGTTGTAATTATAGCAGAGTATAAGGAATAACTAAAAAGTTATTTTAATTTTTCCATAGCAATTAATGCTACCTCGTCTGATATCTGATCGTCTGTCGGATTACTAAATTTTGTTTTAGCCCGCATTACTGCTTTTGCGCCCACCATCTCTCGAAAAATAATATTCGTGAGGTGACCGGGGTCTTTGTCTTTTATGGCTATCTCGGGGTAGCCGATTTTTTTCAAAGTTGAGGTGGTAACATCGTCTAACATGCCAAGATCGGTTGGGTTCTTGGACATCTCGGCTAATATATTTTCTAAGGCTTCCGAGGTGCTGGCAAGATCTTCAATAACTGATTTAATATGTTTTTTTGCATATTGCATTCCAATATCAACTGCGGAAATAAAACGGACGTATTTCAGGTTTTTTAGTCCCGTATTAAGCGAAAAAGATTTTTTGGCAGCAAAGTTTAAATCAGATTTGGGGGAAAGTTTGAAAAAAAGTTCCATCTGCTTAAGCTTGTCATTGATAGCCCCTATCTCCTTGTCTTCGATATTTTTATTTCGATACTTGGCTAGCTCGTCAATAACGGTTTTTCTCTCTTTCGGTCTTTCGACACCAATCTTCTGGGCCAAAAGTACCTTTTCGGTTTCAAATAAGCTTACGAGATCAACGTAATTCTCGATGATTTCTGAGATGTTATTTTTATTTGTGGTGTTTAGCTGGCTAACAATCGAAGAATAGGAAAAGTAATCTTCCTTCTTTGAACCGGAAGTCGCAAGCGCTTTTACCAATCTGTCGTTTTGTGTTTTTGAGGTTATCATAATTTTTATAAGTTAGCTGCCCCGTTTCCTCGAAGCCCCAAATCTTCACTTGAGCCTACGGCGTTTGCAACAGCTCGCCACGCGGCCTCGCCATCTTTCGAATCCCTATCAGTGGCTATGTGGATTATCTCTTCGGCGGATCCGGCGTTATCAAACGCTGTAATAACACTATCCTCATCGCCACCACTTTCTTCATATATCTTTTTTGAATTTTTAATAATTCTATCTATGCCTGCGTGATTCCCATGTTCGTCCAATACGTTTAGCAAGCCGGTCATTGATGATTTTGACTCAGAGTTGTTTCTGTTATTCATTTTGCTAGCAGAGGCTCGAATAAATCTTTGTATTTTTTCATTTTTCCCAGGCTTATTGGCTGCACCGTTACCAGTAAAGTAGGCTTTTAATTCACTGGCTTCTATCCCCTCGGTTGTATTGCCGTATCTTAAGCTGTCTATCTGCTCAGTTCCGCTGTAAGACTCTAGAACTTGTTGCATACCACCTGACATAACTTCCGTCTGTATCCATTTGCCCATTCTGCTTTTTTCTAGTTTATCTAGGCTTTTAAATCCGGTAATTTGACCACTTGAATTCCTTTTAAGCATATCTTGCAGATGAACTGGAACATCTCCTCCCGTTTTGTCCATTCTCTCCTGTATCCTCTTTGCGGCTGTTGTCATGTTCGAGTTGGCATTATCCTGTTTTTCTTTATTCTGTCCTTGTAAATCACCGTCCATATCATACTCTTTGGATTTAAGCTTGGCTTCAATTTTTGCAATTTCATCTTCATCTTCGCTTTCTGCCGTTTCTTTCCCTACTCTTGCCTTCAATTTTTCTAGCTCCAGAATGTCTCTCTCAATCTTCGCAAGCTCCTTAATCTCTGTTCCGATATTGTCTAGCTGTTGTCTTTCTAGCACCGCGTTTTCCATCACATCTCCAGCAGCTTTTGTGGCTCTATTTTCTGCATTTGTAGCGTTCCACAACTTACCGCCATATTCAGCTAAAAACTTTTGTTTTTCTATAAACCCCTTGTCGTCTTTATCAAGCGGTATCATGTAGCCGTCATCATCATGTGTCGCTTCTTCTACTCCATCTTCATTTGTCTCGTGCTTCACTACCCACTCACCTTCTGCATTTTTCCCACCGTTAAAGAACTCTTCTCTTAGGTTCATCTCTAGGGTTTTAAAATCGGCTTCCGCTGTTTCTAACCTGGCGATCGCTCCCTGGGAAGCACGTCTCATCCCTTTAATCCTCTCAAGCGAACCGGGGTCTTCTAGGGCCTTTTTTAGCTCCATTGCCTCATTAAAAGCAACATTACCTTCAAGCTCTTTATTTTTTACAGCCCATTCGGCTCTTTTTGCGCCTCTTCTTGCTACATATTCGCCCTGATATTTATCTGATACTCCTGTACGACGGGTTTCGGAATCGGCTAATTTTTGCTTTTCCATATCTAGCCCTTTGCCCCAACCGGTGTTTAGTTTGATGGCGCTTTGTGCATTGTTGACTCTGGCTTGCCAAGCAGCCGTGCCTTTGGCTGTTTGATAATCGACAGCTTTTCCGCCGGTAGCGCCCCAGATTTTTTTGCCTGCGCCGGCCCAGCTGCCCAGAACTGCCCCACCCATTTTGAAGGGGGTGGTGATAGCTAGGTAGTAGCAAACACCAGCAAAGGCTGCAGACATGATGCTGAATCCCCCAGTATTTATTCCAAAACTCATCCATTGAGAACCAAGCCACAACCAAAAAAGCGAAAGGGTGGGCAGAAAAACCCATTGCATGAAATTTTTCCACCACATGCTCCAAACTTGTTTCGTTACGGGTAGGACCATAGACATAAAGGCGAGAGGAGAGAGCGCTACCAAGAAATAAACCACGTAGTTTCGGATATAGAAAAGGAAAGCCAATATATAGATAAAGACAGTTCCTACCAACTGTAAAATCGAATAGAAAAGTAATTTACCAACTACTGCCCAGTCTAGGGCTCCGCCCGATATTAAATCATTTTGTAAATTTGATCCCGCACAAAAAGCTCTAGCTATCCCAATTTTAACGTCAGGGTGTGCAGTTGTATCACATACTCCTGCAATTGTAGTAGGAAACTCTCCATTTGGGTTGTCCATCTCAATCCCGGCACCACCGTAGTTGATAAAGAGATCAAAAGTAACATTGGAAAGATCGACAAAGACTCTGCAAAAAAGGAAGCTAAAGTTGGCAGCAATGGTCGCTAAAAAAAGTACCGGCAAGACCTTTTTTATTGAATAAACATTTATATTTATTCGCAATATATTGGCAAAAGCGATAAAAATAAGAACACCGATAACAGCATAGTTAACTATCTGCAACACAGTTTGCCAGACTTTCCGAACTATTCCACCTGGTTGGTTGTTTCCTGTTTGCTTTAGCACTTCATAGAGTTTCTCAGCAAAAGCGTTTTCTGGAATTAGAAAAATAGCAAGCCCTGCTAAAGCTAAAATCAGGCCAGGTATCCAGTAATACTTTTTATTTTTGAATTGATTCATTTTCTTTTTAATTTCCGATTGGTGGAATAATATTAAGGATTACACAATCAGTACTCAGCTCAATTTTTCCTTCGCCATAGTTACATTGGTTTTCGAGTTGATCATCCAGTGCGGGCTGGTTCGTTATTACATCAAGTGCATAGCCTCCGTGTTCTCCTACACACGGCCCCACGGCCCATTGACTTTCGCTGAAGCTAAATACTGGTGGTGGTTTTTGGGCGTTGCATGTGACTCTTATATGTTCTCGGTCGGCTTCGGTTAATTCGCTGCCAGCTTCATCATCGCCAGTTGTCGTCGATGTTGATTCACTGCTAGTGCTCGAAGACGAAGTGGTAGTGTTTGTCACTGGGGTGCTTACCCCAAGTGAGCTTTGCATCACCTGTATCGCGTGTAAGAAAATGTCATTGGCCCAATCGTTTATAACAACGGACATACCGCAAAAGGCTTGTCGAATCATGCCTGTTATTGAAAATCGGGATAAAATACCTCCGTTTGCTCCGCTGCAGGGATCGTCGGTCTCAGGAGTTGCTGGTATTCCATCTGCTACACCGCTAGCAGATGCTCTTAGAGCTGTAACAAGTTGTGCTAATTCAGAATTGGGCATTCCATAAGGATCTCCTTGGTCGGCTAAACATTCATTGTATTGCTCGTTTGCTAATAAATATGCTCCGGCAACATCAGTCTTTAAAAACAATGGAATGGTTTTTGACAACGCCCCTCCTGTAATATTTTCATCACTCCAGCTGCCTGCGCTCAGAGAAGAAGCTAATCCTCCAAGCCCAACTGCTGTTCCGCCGAGGAGGACATATCCGCTTGCTGCGACTGGTGCCAATGCTAACATTGCTAAGGCCCCAACTGCGGCACCAGCAAGAACATCAAAGCCTTGTTGCCATATCGAATATTCACCCTCTCCAATAGGAGCCTCGTTTTGTATTTCTTGATAAATTTCCTGATAATCATTGTTCAATCCATCTGACGGGACTACGGTTGGATAATCTGTGCCGGGATCACCGTAATATTTTTTGTATAAAGCCTCGTCTCCACTGTTCAAAGTGTTATATAGTCCGTTGACAATATTTTCATTTCCAAAGTAACTTTCGAACCACTGCTTTACTTCATCGTTTTCAGTATCGCTTATCAGCGTTTCTTTAATTTCAATAATTCTTTCATCAAACTGTTCCCGCGAATCTTCGTTCCTAAAAAACATTGGCTTAATGCCATTTGGAGCACAGGTAGTGGTATTTTCTGCCAAGGGCGCATCTCCAGAGGATCTTCCTTTGTTGAAGACGCCTGTTTGATCGGTTTTTATTGTGTTCCAAGCTGTGTTTATCAATCTTTTTGTATCATTATCTTCGGTATAATCATTCAGTTTATTGGAAATCCAATCGTCAGAATCCGACATATCGCGAGCGTTTCTATTCAAAAGACAAGTAAATACTTCCTCATCAATATTCACAAAGCCTACTGCTCTTCTCTGTGCATCGTAAAAAAACCGAAGTTTTTTCAAAGTTGACCAGCTTTCCTCTTCCTCGAAAGAGCACAAAGCGACTACTTTGTCTGCTTCAAGTTCAGGAGTTGCATCTACTAAGGCGAATAGTAAAGGTGTTTTGTTATTTGCTCGCCAGATTTCGGCATTATGTGATATGTAGCTATCATCAGATAGCCCCCAAGCATCCATCAGGGGAGCAGATCCTCTATATTTGCTAAAAACCCAAGGAAACTTGGTTGGGTCTGAAGAGTCTCTAAGTTTCAAGTTATATTGACTATCTTCGGTGTTCCATGCACGGACCCATTGCGAACCTGGAGGAACAGGCATCGTTGTTACTTGGGCATAAACATTGAGAGTATTCTGAAATACCAGAGTAACCAGTATTGATACAAATAACACTTTTGTTAATTTTCTCACATTCCCTCCAAATACTTTTTAATATCTTCATTCTCGGGGGAGAGGGCTTGAGCTTGTGTAAGCGCCTTATTCGCCTCGTCCCGATGGTAATTATAGTTTTCTTCGCTTAATTCTAGATTGTTTGCGCACTCTATATGGGCTATACCTAGATAGAGCCAGGCATCGGCGTAGTTTTGCTCCATCTCGATTGCAGTTTTAGTGGCAACTATTGCAAATTGTGGTTGATTGTTTTCAATTAGTGTTCGCGCTAGGACTACTGAATCATACTCCGAATCATATACAGTCTTTGCTTTTTTGAGACCTTCCTGTGCCTCAATATTGTTTTCTTCTCGCCAAGTCATCTCAAGTTTGGTTATGTCTTTTTGCGCTTCATTTGTTAAATCGATCGAAGCATCTATCTCTTCGCTATTTATCAGGTAATCTGCTTTTTTATACTGAACCAACGCTTCTATATATTTGCTCTGATTCAAAAGGTTGTCTCCCCGGTCAATAAATCTTTTGGCTATAGTTGGTCTGGAGTAAAGACTGACGAGAATCAGTACAACCAAAACTCCAACACAAACTAGTGTCCACCTAAACCAGCGACTTTTGAAATTGATTTTCCCTTCATTTTGATTTTTTTGCCCCTCACTTTGGAGTGAGTTAATACTTTTTGTTTCCAATGTATGTAACTTCGAAAATAATATCTAGCCAATCAATTTATCAGATAAAAGGCTAAAACAGCTGCTGCCAATAAAATCCTATATATAGCAAAAACAGCGAAACTGCCTTTCTTTAAATATTGTATCAGATATTTTATCGCTAGAAAACCGAAAACTGTGGATGAAATAACTCCCATCCAAAAACTAAAAGATACTTCGCCCAAGTTGAGTCCGGGGATGTGATAGACAAAGGCGCCGAGCACCGCTGGCGTTCCCAATATAAATGAAAATCTAGCTGCGTTTTCCTTGGAAAAGCCGATTAGTTTGGCTGCAGTCATAGTGATGCCGGAGCGAGAAACGCCGGGGATTAGAGCCAGAGCTTGGGCACAACCAACGATGAAAGAGTGCGAGTATTTTATCTTAGAATTTTTTAGCATGTTGTGTGAGATGAACTCAGTTGCCCACAGAAGCAAACCGAAGACCACTAAGTTTGTGATCAAAAGTAGCGGTGAATGGAGATATTTTTCTACATATGGCTCCAAGAAGTAGCCAGCCACGAAAGCAGGGATAGAAGCAACTATTATTTGCCAGAGTGTATTTTTTGGATAAACGCCCACGGTCGAATCTTTGGAAAATGCGTTTTTGAAAATGTCCGCCCAATCTCTCCAAAAAAATGCAATTACAGCCAAAAAGGTGCCAAAATGAAGAGCTATATCGAACTGGAGCCCGTTGTAATCCCAGTTGAAAAGATATGGGAAGAGAACTAAGTGGGCAGAAGAGGAAACGGGCACAAATTCGGTGATTCCCTGTACTATGCCCAATATGGCTGAGTGAATTATTTCCATAATATTATTCTATCAATATTGACTGACTATTCCCAATACTTTTCTGATTTGTGGACGATTATGTAGGCAAATATTCCAGCTGATACTCCAAGTAGTGCACCTCCTATAGTATCTGAGGGGTAGTGAAGTCCGGTAGCGATTCTGGAAGCTGCGATGCCTATGGCCACCAGGAAGAGAAAAGCACCTAGTTTTTTATGTCCGTAGAGAAAAATCGAAGTTGCGACAGCGAAAGCCAAGTAGGTATGAGAAGAGGGGAATGAGGCCATATCCACGGTGTAATTATCTGGGTTCAAACTTACTTGTTCGGCGTGTGTTACATAAGGTCTTGGCCTCTGCCAAAAAAGGTAAATTGTAAGATCGGCGATGCCTGCTAAAGCCATAGCGAAGAAGGAGCAGATGAGCGCATTTATCCTTTTTGTCCAGATCAGGTATATGAAGGCCAAGAAAGGAATAAGGATTCCATATTTTGCGAATAGGTCGAAGAAACGATGCAGGAACACAAAATCGTCTGAAGTTTGATGAAGCTTCAAGTAGGTGGCGAAATCGTAGTGTCTAATTGTGTTTAAAAACTGTGTCATAGCTTGTATATATTAACATTATTTTCGTATTTTTACACTCTTTTATTGATAGTGATATAATAATAATGCGACAAATTATTAGTAATATTGAATATGAAAGATCTGCATAAACTAAAACGTGAATTTCTAGAACATTGCGAGATAGAGAAAGGCCAGTCTGTAAACACGATTGAGAACTACGGTCGGTATTTAGATCGATTTTTTAAGTGGCTAGAGAATCTTAAAAAAGAGGAGAAAGAAGAAAGGGACGGAGAGAAAAAATCTGACAATATTTATATCTATCCCTCCGACATAAATGAGGAAAATGTGCGCAAATACCGACTTTTTGTGAACAGAATCGGAGGTAGTGAGGGCTTGAAGGTGAGTACTCAGAATCACCACATCCTTTCTCTAAGATCATTTTTACGATATTTATCTGGTAGAGGGGTCCGTTCGCTTCTGCCTGAGAGAATTACCTTGGCAAAAGCTGGTGAAAGAAAAATTAGCTTCTTGGATATAGAGGAATATAAGCGACTGATTGAGGCTCCAGATGCTGCCAAAAGCGATGAGATGAGAGATAAGGCGATGCTAGAGCTTCTATTTTCGACCGGCATGCGTGTCTCAGAGCTTTGTAGTCTCAGCTTAGAGGAGATTAACTTCGATCGAGGAGAGATATCTGTGCTCGGAAAGGGAAAAAAGATACGAGTAGTGTTTATCTCGGAGCAAGCGCTAGAGTTTATGTTGAAATACCTTGAATCAAGAGGGATGATAAAAATAGAGGAAGGCAAGGACGAGGAGACTAAAAGAAGAGTCATAGTGCCAGATGCTTCGAAAAAACAGCCTGTTTTTGTCTCAAGTCGAGGAAATAGGATAAATCCGAGAGCAGTAGAGCGGATGGTTCAGAAGTGTTCGAAGCTAGCCGGGATCACAAAACAGGTAACTCCGCACACCCTGAGGCACACTTTTGCGACTGATCTTCTGCAGTCGGGTGCAGATATACGAAGTGTCCAATCTTTGCTTGGCCACTCGAACATAACTACAACTCAAGTTTATACTCATGTTACCGATCAGCACCTACGTGAGGTCCATAAGAGATTTCACAATAAATCAGAGCAAACTAAAAAATAGCCTAGAAATGGCTATCTCGATCGAAATCTAAGCTATGATTACCCTTCTGGGCAATTTTTATCCATATCTTCCCACATATCTACAACTGGAACTTTGCAAGGTTCAAGTTCAGCTCGACAGTCGATAATCTCCTGTTTTATCTGATTTATCCTATGATTCTCAGAGTTAACAGGTACATCGGTGTCTGGATCGGTGATTTTTTTGATTTTTATTTTCATATTTTTGTTTTTCTAATCCCCTTCTTCAGGGATTAAGACATTGTATCAAAGATTGTGCCATTTGTCAAGGGCTTTTATGGTCTTATAAACGAAAGATCCGCCGACCGTTGGGGTTCGGACCCAATTGGTCGACGGCGGTTTACATCTGGTCTTCATCGTCGAGAGTGTGGGAGAATGGGAACAAAGCGGTAGTTGTTACGCCCAGCTCGTCAAGGGTTTCGGTTATTACCGCCAGAACCCCCGACAAGCCACTGGGTTCTCCTACGGATTCCGCCACAACTATCTCCATCCTTCCGTGAGAACGAATAACAAACAGAGATATGGAAGAAGCACATACCTCAGTACGGCCACAGCGATTGCTGCTAGCATCATGGCGGCGTTACCTCCCTGGCTGGTCTATTATTCGGGAACGTACTGATTGCGAGTAAGTCGGCGGCAGGACCGGCGCGTCGCCTGCCACGCAACTCCCGCTGCTTCTGGTATTGCGCAGAGGAAGAGAAACATTCCCATGCCCATGAATAACAGCAAGGGTCCTCCGATCCAGCATGCCAAGATGACTGCTGGCCAGTATACTTCCATTCGACTGGCTCCTCTCGTGTTCTCGTTCATACGCTCAAAAAAGACCTGAATGTTTCAGGGCTATTTGAAGATACGAGTTAGCTCTTCTTTTACAATCTTTCTATCTGAAAACGGTACAAATTCATGTTCGCCAATAGCCATCACCTCTTCGGCGCCTTTGCCGGTAATGATAACCACATCACCCTTTTTAGCTTCACGAAGCGCTTTTTTGATGGCTTGTTCTCTGTCTATCACTTTCCAATAATTTCTATTTAGCCTCCACTGATTCTTTTTTCCACCTTTGCGGATTCCTTCTGCAACCTGCTCCATAATCTCGGTCGGATCTTCGTCATAGGGATCTTCGTCGGTAAAGACGACCATATTGGCATATCGGCCAGCAAGTGCCCCCATGATGGGCCTCTTGGTTTTGTCGCGTCTGCCGGTTGCGCCGAGTACTGCAATCATCCGACCCTCTCGTTTTTCTAGACTATCGGTGATAGTTTCGTACACATTTTTTAGTGAATCTGGGTTGTGAGCGTAGTCGACGATAGCTGTGAAATTCTGTTTTTTATTTACGGATATGGATTCCATGCGTCCACATACACCGTCAATATTTTCTAGTCCGGCTTTTATCTTTTCTGCGTCTTGATCAAGAGCAAGTCCTACCCCAAATGAGGCTAGAGCGTTTAGAATATTGAATACGCCTGGCATCTTTAAATTGATAGTAGTTTGGCCGCCGTTGTGAGCCACGGTGAAGATGCTAGAGTCGGGAGCGTTTAGGATTTTTCTAGCCACCAAGCCTTTTTCAACTGATTTCTTAACTGAGTAGGGGAGTTTTTCTGAGGCATTTAAAGAGTAAAACTTCTCCCACTCTTTGTCATCGGCATTTATCACAAATTTTGCCTTGGGATTGTCTTTGAAGAGTTTGAGCTTGGCATTTAGGTAATTTTCCTTGGTTTTATGATATTCCATATGCTCGTGAGAGAGGTTGGTGAAAACGAGAACGTCGAAATCAATTCCGTGAATTCTGTTTTGGTCTATACCCTGAGAGGTAACTTCGAGTATGGCGTATTCGCATTCAGCCTCGACCGAGTCCTTTAAAAATTTCTGGATTACTTTCGAGGGAGGAGTTGTGACCCATCTGTCTTTGGTGGTGTGAGGGGTTATCTTGTCTCCGATTTTGGTGTTGATGGTTGTTTCCATGGAGTTTTTAATCCCGCAGGAGTCGAGCATTGAAGCGATCATGTTGCAAACTGTGGTTTTGCCCTTGGTGCCGGTAACGCCGATTACTTTTATCTTGTTGGCTGGATATCCGTGCTTAAAACAGGCCCACTTAGCTTCCGCTTTGTGAAA
>CAYRRY010000020.1:0-6407 GCA_964426805.1 uncultured Candidatus Saccharibacteria bacterium
TTGTCGTATTTATATGTAAATGAGAGCGAGTCATCAGCTATGTTGCCAGCATCATCTTTGGTTTTAAGTTTAAAATAATAGGTTGTGCTATTAGATAGATCTTCTGAAACTGTAAAGTTTGCGCCTGAAGTATAATATTTGCCTGTTTCGTTCGCTGTGATTAAACCCGATGTTGTAGCGGGGTCAGCATCACTTGTTGTGCCTAAGTAAAGATAATATCCATTTACACCCGAACTGTTATCAGTCGCCTCGCTCCATTCAAAATAAGGAGTTGTGTAATTGCCCCAATCTCCACTTACTAGCTCTACAGCTTTTCCAGAAGTATCGTATCCTTCGTAACTAGTCGGGTTGGTAGGATCAGTATTGTCTCCTTCTTCCTGTGAGCCTAGCGAGTAAAAGGTGACAGGAGAGCTTTGGTTGTTGTATTGGGTCGAAATTTCATCACCAGTCATGGACCTTGTAGCGATGAATGAATTTTCTACAGATCCATTCCAGCCGATGTCGTTGCGAAGTAGTGGCCAGCGACCAATCATCCAATTATTGGTTGAGGTTACGCTTCCGGCTGATATTGAGCATGGCCCATATTCCACTCCGTCACGATAAAGATATAGCGTATCTGTCGTATCACTGTATTGAACCACCCAATAATGCAAACCCAGTTCAGTTAGGCCCAGATCAAAATTACACTCTTTTTTACCACCGGTCCCAAAGATTTGGGCACGCCACTCTGTGCCACCTAATGTAAAAAAAGCTAATCCCTGGTCAACATTGTCACCATTACCAGCGAATGCATCAAGGCCTGTAGCAGTATCCATATCGGCCCATCCTCCCCAGGTAACATCTGTAAATGTATCCGCGAACACTCCTGCATCTACATACTCTGTGTAGGCGTTAAAATCTAGAGAATATCCGTTGTTATATTCGATCCAATCCGTCGCCGGATCCATGCCTGTTAAGACCCCATCGTGGCTATTTCCAGTGTAATCATTGACGTCTGTGCCACTTCCCTCGTTTAAAAGCCAAATACTATGATAATCATTGCTCCAAACATCGTTGATATTCTCTTGGGAAGAACAACTGCCATGACCGTAGTACATATATATAGTGGTGTCAGCGTCTGCTGAGAGTGACGATATTTTAACCCAAGCTCTAAGGCCGCCGTCCGAATCGTCATAAATCTCGATTTGATGACTTAACTTGGTACCGTCAACATCAGTGAACAAGATGTCGTCACCATCAGCTTGTGCATTGTCAGAAAGATTACTACTTGTGGCCAGATTTATTAGTACTGGAAAATCGGTGAGCGTTGCATCCACCTTAGTATTGTCTATAGTAATCGAAGTACGATACGCCCAGTCAAAGTCGTACCAGGTATCGGCAAATACGTTTTTGTCTTCGGAATATTGAAAGATGAGAGGCACCGAGATGACAGAAGCCATAACAAAAAAAAGTGCAATTAGCACAAAGGTGATCGCTTTTTTTCGTTTTAAGCGTGTGTAATCCAAAAACCCCTCAACTTATTTTTTTATACTTTCAAAGTATATCATGGATAAGCAGTGTGGATAAAGAGGATAAATAATATTCCAACGGCTCACACTTTTAGTGTGAGACGTTGGATAGATTTATGTAGTGCTAGATTGTATAACTTAGATATTTATTCTAATATCGCTTTTATTCTATGTTAATTGAATAGAAATACCCGGTCGTTCGCTAGAAATATGGGGGTGGAAAACAACGACTATTCTTTTTCCCGGGGGCATTTCAACCTTAAACTGATCCTCAACAACATCATTAGTAATATCTACCTCCACTCTTGAGCTGCTACCTTCGATTTGATCATCTTGTTCACCGTTTATCCGTCCACCAATATTTTCAAACTTATCCCAGTCTTCTGGGGCAATTTCATCCTTTTTTTTGCCCCTCATCGAAGCAACAAAGTTGAATTCCTCTGGACTTATACCAAGTTTTTTTAATAACAACGCTTCAGCATTTTGTCTTATGATTTTAACCATTTTCGTTTGCTTTGCTTCTTGCTTCACCATATTTTCATTGATTCTTGTTTCTAGCTCTTCGCCCAAAGATCCTTGTCTTTCATATTCTTCTCGCCATCTTGCAATATTTCCAGGAGAAACAGCTTCGAAAACCATTTTATGATAAGCATGATAATCTTGAGGTCCCTCTTCGTCATACTCTTCAATGCTTCTAGCAAAACTCTCTGCTAACAAAGGATATGCCCGGTTTATCTCTTCGACTATTCTATCTCTTTGGACTTCTTTAATATCTGCACCTGCTGGCTCTCCATGAAAATCATCAGCTGGCACTGGTAAATCTTCATAGTCTCTAATTTGCTCCAAGCCCAGCCCTGTCATCTCCTCCGAATTTGGAGTTGGCGCACTTCCTACTTTTGGCATAATAGATCCTCCTAAATTATTTTTTAAAGCAACCGTAATTTATTCTAAAATCGCTTTTATTCTACGAACTCCAGCCGAAGAAGATTGTTCTTTTTTGATTTTGAAATGCCCAAGCTCTCCTGTTTTTTCTACATGTGGGCCTCCGCAAATTTCTTTTGAAAAGCTTCCTACTGAGTAAACTTTTACCTTCTCGCCATATTTGTCTTTGAAAGCTCCCGTTGCGCCTGATTTTTCAGCCTCCCCAACCGTCATCTCTTCAACCGTAACAGGTAAATCTTTCTTAATCTGTTCATTTACGACTTTTTCAACCTCCGCCTTCTCTTCATCTGTCATCTTTTCTGGATGTGAGAAATCAAAGCGAAGTCGCTCGGCTGTGATATTCGATCCACGTTGTTCTACGTGGTCTCCAAGCACTTTTCGAAGCGCCTCAAGCATGAGGTGGGCGGTTGTATGAAGCTTTTTGGTCTCCTCCCCTGCATCGGCCAATCCCCCCTTGAACATCCCAGCAGAAGCAGTCCTTGAGAGATTCTGATGATCTAGGAGTAATTTTTCGTATTCTTTAATAGTTGATTTATCTACTGGATAACCGTTACGTGCTGCTTCTTCAGTAGACACCTCGATTGGAACCCCAAAACTTTGATAAAGATCGAATAGGTTCTTTGCGTCTAGCTGTTTTTTAGACTGAATCAACTTCAGTCCTTCAGATAAATTTGTTCTGAACTTCTTCTCCTCTTTTTTAATCTCTCCAAATATCTTTTCCTTATAAAAGTTTTGACGCTGATCAAGAATCTTCTTCTCTGTCTTCTCACCCTTTGCCTCCGGACATACAATATCTTGATAAATTCTATCGTAAATTGCTAATACTTCTTCAGCTATTAAAACTATAAAATCGTTTTCAATACCAAGTTGTTTGCCTTTGACAATTGCTCTTCGGATCAAGCGCCTCAAGACATATCCTTGTTTGGTATTCATCGGAATTATGCCCCCGTCAATAATCATTACTGATGTTTTGACATGGTCAACAATGATTCTGAACACCTCCTCATTGCCCTCATATCTTTTGCCTGATATTTCTTCAACTTTCTTGATTATAGGCTCGAAAAGATCTGTTTTATAGATATCACTCTCCCCCTCGAGGTATGCGAGCAATCTCTCGAATCCCATCCCAAAATCAACATTTTTTTGAGCTAGCGACGAATAATAATTTATGTTTTGTTTGATAAAGTTTACAATCCCGTTGTTTTTGTAATGGCTGGAAACAATGCCCAAGTTCTCAGCATTTTTTACACTTTCCTCAACATGATCAAAATATATTAAATCATCAACATCTAAATTATATTTTTTCATCAATGTCTTAAAAAATTCCGGATCATCTTTTTTAATACCCTCTTCTTCCAAAGAAAAGAAATCAAAATTAGGAGCTGATATTGTTTCTCTAGCCTTTTCCCTGTAGCCGTTTACGACTAATATCTTTTTTGCGTCAATTTTGTTTAGGGCAATTAGTAAATCTTTGTTAATCTTAAAGTTTTCATCGTACAAACAGTGCATCCCATCGACAAGTATGGTTCTTTTCGTCTTGTTGTGCTCCATAAAGACATCGTTGCAAAGCTCCATCCAACCCTTGTCTTTCGGATCAAACTTCGCCGGAACATCTCCTTCGCCGGTCCAAACAAAAAGCTCCGTATCTGGTCCACAAGGTCCTGTCTCACCTGCTGGGCCCCACCAGTTGTCTTCATAACCCAAGTAAACAATCTTCTCCTCGGGTATGCCGAGCTCTCTCCATATTTTGTAAGACTCTTCATCTTTTGGAATGTCGTTTTCTGAATCACCCTCGAAACAGGTCACGGCAAAATTAGCCGGATTAATCCCAAGCTCTTTGGTTAGAAACTCGAATATATATTCTATGGCTTCTTTTTTCCAATACCCGTCTGAACCAACGCCATCAGCCGAGGCAGGATCACCGAGAGACCAGTAACCCATCATCTCGAAAAAAGTTAGATGAGATTTATTGCCCACCTCATCTATATCACCGGTTCGAACACACCGCTGTAAATTGGTTAGTCTTGTTCCCTCTGGATGTTTTTCTCCCATCAGGTATGGAACAAGGGGCTGCATACCAGCAGATGTAAAAAGTGAAGTTGGGTCGTTTTCTGGCACCAAAGAAGCAGAAGGAATCACTGCGTGACCCTTCTTTTTGAAATAATCTAGAAATTTTTCTCGTAACTCCTTAGCTTTCATCAGATGTTTCTTCTTTATCAATAAAACTACCGAAATATCTCTTGAAGAACATGCCCCAGAAACTGCTGTGCAACTCCGGTTCGTTTTTGCTCTCCTCTATATTGGTCTCATACTTTGTGCCTGTTATGCCCAACTCATCGGAATACATAGTGGCATAAATATCTCTATATTTTTTAACATTTACTACGTAGTTTCTAGTTTCTCGAAAAGGAATGTCGTCTAGTATCCCAAGCCGTATCCATTTGTCTGCATTTCCTCCGCCAGCATTGTAAGCAGCTAATGCTGCATCTACGTTATTATCATATTTCTCAAGTGTAACGTGTAAGTGCCAAGTTCCGAATTTAATCGAAGTTTCTGCGTCGTATAGGTTGTAGCTCGAAACTTCCAAACCCTTAGCTATAGTCGTAGCAGTGGGTGGCATAATCTGCATCAAGCCCCTAGCTCCCTTGTATGAGGTAGCGGCGGGGTTGAATCTGCTCTCCTGCATAATAACCGCTGCGGTTAATGCTGGGTCTAAACTATGAATCTCCGACCACTTCACTATCTCCTCTTCGTATTTGAGCGGATAAACAGTATCTCCCAAAACAGCAGGTAAATAAAAATAGCCTGCGAAAGCGATTAAAATAGTCGCGGAAAAGAAAACTGCAAAATTTAATTTGGTTATCTTTTTCAAAATATCCCCTCAGCTAATACTACACTTTTATTTTATCAGATTTGATAAAAAAAATTAAGCGACTCGTCATAAACTTGTCAAATGATGCCCGGGGTGGGATTTGCCACAGTACCGCGTTGGGTACATGGCACCCTAAACCCCAAGAGGTTTATGGGTGAACCCACACAAGGTTTTACCCTTGCAGGATTTTACCCTGCACCCCGTAGGGTGCTGGGTACCCCAAACCCGATGTGGTTTGTGGGCAAGTCCTGCGCATAATTTCTGGTGCCCGGGGTGGGATTTGAACCCACACAAGATATTAATCTTACATCATTTTAAGTGATGCGCGTATACCAGTTCCGCCACCCGGGCATAAAATTATTAATTTACTGATTCTCGAATTATCTGTTTCAACGAACTCTTCCCCTTCGACGTCTTGAAATATCTTTCTCTCCTAATAGCATCATTATTGCTCAAAAACGCTTCGTAAAATACTAGATTCATCGGGTTCAATCGATTTGTTGTTCTAACTTTTCCCGATTCATGCTCTTTAATTCTTTTCTTTAAGTTAGAAGTTCTACCGACATATAGCTGTGAGTTGCTTTGACTCAACAACACATAAACATAATACATCATCCCTCCCCTTATTCTATCTGCCATCCCAGATTTGTCTTTTTAAGCTTTCCCGAAAGCGAAAATCCGGAAGCTTTTTTGTGTCCTCCTCCTCCAAGGAGCTTTGCAAACGCTGAAACATCTACGTCGTCTCTGTCGGTCCTCAAACTGCCTCTGATTTTACCATCTAAAGTCTCATAAATCAACAAACTAGCCTTGGATTCCGATGCTGTGTTTAAAAGATTCACTAATCCGGAGATATCCTCTTCGGTCGCCCCAACTTTTTCTACATCTTGGCTTGATATGATCGAAATTATCAGACCACTCTTGCTGTATTCAAAAATGTTATTAATTGCTAAACCCCAAAGCTTGAGCATCTTCACACTTCTGGTTTGGGAAACCGATGAAGATATCTTTTTCAGTTTAGCGCCACACTTTAAAAGTTCCGAGGTTATGAGCATCACTCGCTTGGAAGTATTGGGGTGCTGAAAACC
>CAYRRY010000020.1:6507-9889 GCA_964426805.1 uncultured Candidatus Saccharibacteria bacterium
GAAGGCAGATCGATCTTTTTAACCTTATAGCTGTCCACTTCTCCATTCGAAACACCCTCTATCTCTTTGAACTTGGTAAGATCAGCATATAGCATCGGGATAACCACTCTTGGGTCTATCTTGTTTATAACCTCATTCGCCTGTTTAGCATCGATAGTCCCCTCTTCTCCGAGCGGAACAAATAGAATATCTACATCACCTATTCTTTTTATCTCATCGTCGGTCAATGGCCTTTTCAACCGGCTCAGGTAGCATAGATTGAGCTCTTCGGCTCGAATCACAAATACTGTTTCCTCGGAATCTCCTCCGATTCCCTCAACAAATACATCTTTTCTTTCGTACTCGCCGGGCCCATCTATTACAAAACCTTCAATATCTACAGATCCCTTAAGTTCAATCTTGGCATCTTTGATCTTGATTAAAAACTTGTCTTCACCTAAATAACTAATTTGCATACCGCTCCTTAAAAATATTACTTGTCGTTCTTTTTTTCGTCAGAAGCCTTTCCCGCTTTTTTCTTGGCTGGCTTTTTCTTCTCAACATCCTTTTCTTTAACCGGTTTTTCCTTTTCCACAGTCGAAGACTTGTCAGCCTTTGGCTGATCCTCTTTCACGACATCTTCTTTTGCTTCCTCTTTTGTCTCCTCAGCTGGCTTTTCAGCTTTTTTGTCCTTCTCGACACTTTCTTCCGACTTTTTAGGAGCGTCGGAGTCCTTCGCTTTATCGGCTTTTTTTACCGCCTTCAAACTCAAGCCCAATCTGTGGCTCTCAGGTTCAATCGAGACAATCTTGAAGCCGTAAGGCTTGCCAAGCTCTACAATCTGACCAGGGTCCACCACATGCTCGTCTGAAAGCTCTGAAACGTGAACTAAGCCGTCTATTCCGTTTTCGATTGAGACAAAAGCTCCAAAAGGAGTAATCTTGGTGATAGTTCCATCCACCTTGTCGCCAATCTTAAACTTCGATGCGGCTTTTACCCATGGATCAGGAAGAAGTCTCTTCAACGAAAGTGAAACTCGGCCTTCATCTGTACCGATAATCATAGTCTCAACTTCATCGCCAACTCTGAACAACTTGTTTAGATCGGATACTCTGCTCCACGAAACCTCAGAGATGTGAATCAATCCCTCAATCTGTGCATCAACACTTACGAAGAGACCGAAATCAACTATTCCGGTGATTTTACCCTTGACCTTGTCGCCAACAGCGTATTTATCAACCTTATTCTTTACCTCGTCGGCATTGACTGCTCGCTCAGAAAAGATAAGTTTGTTATTTTCTCGATCACAATTTATAACTTTGACCAATATATCAGTTCCAGTAAATTGTCTTAGTCTATTTAAAATCTCATCTCTATCACCACCCTCAACTCGAGGATAATTCTTCGGAGATAATTGGGAAACAGGCAAAAACCCTTGGATTCCGCCAACTTCTGAGATCAAACCACCCTTATTTGCATCTGTAATAGTGGCCGCAACAGCTTCTCCACTATCGAAAGCTTTCTGCATATCCACCCAAAATTTCTCACGATCAGCTTGCTTCATAGAGAGAACAACGTTACCCTCTTCGTCATCCATAGAGATGACTGTGGCAAAGATAGAATCTCCTCTTTTTAGCCCAGCGCGTAGTGACATCTCCCGCTCCGGCACGAAACCGAGCGATTGTCCCGAAACGTCTACCCAAATTCTAGCGCCACCAACAGAAAGAACTTTTGCTTCAACTAAATCACCTTCAGCAAACGGCAATATGTTGTCACCAAGCTCCTCCATCAAGCTTTCCATGCTGTCCACTTTTGGACCCTTCTTCTCCTCTTTCACTTCTTCCTTGTCATCTTCCTCGACACTTTCAGTCGGGACTACGTCCTCCGACTTTTTAGTAGCGTCAAAACTCTCCGCTTTCTTAACGTCCTCTTTAATTTCATCTTCTTTGGACGCTTCTTTAACTTTTGACATAACTTTCCTTAATTATTTTTTTGGTAAATATTTAGTAAATTTTTCATCAACAATCTCCTGCTTCTTCTTTTTCGATATATGTTTCACAGTAAAAGCTGTTATTGAACCAAGCCAGACTACCAAAGTCAGGAGAATCAGCAGAAGAAAAAATCGGGAAGCAAGCCAGGGCAGGCTTTCGTATCTAGCAAAAACGTAGAATAAACCTAAAATCCCGCAGGTTAGAAAACTCACAAACTGTCTGTCTCGGATCTTCTTCTCAGATTTGAGCAGATACTTGGTTACAAATGCCAAAACCACTAACAAGACGAAGAAAATCAGAAAATAGACAGTAAAACCAGAGGATGAGTCTGGCACAGCATTAAACAAATATTCTGTTGAAAATAACTCTGTGAAATTCATAATTATGGTGGGCAGTATAGGACTCGGTCAACCCAAGGGGTCCCCTTTGGGGCGTGTTAAAATCTGCTAATTTTGCTCTCGACCCCGCCTCGGCGCCAATCGCGTCTCCAGCATTCAAGTCCATAACACTTATAAATAATGGTGGGCAGTATAGGACTCGAACCTATAACCTCCTCGGTGTAAACGAGATGCTCTACCAGTTGAGCTAACTGCCCTAATGTTCCAAAGCTTGGTGAACGAGAGAGGACTTGGTCAACCCGAGGTGTCCCTTTCGGGGCGCCTCCGGCATTCAAGTCTTTTTGGTGGGCGAGAGAGGACTTGAACCTCCACGGGATTTCTCCCACTACCACCTCAAGGTAGCGCGTCTACCAATTCCGCCACCCGCCCTGATCTTATTAAAAAAATCCCGGCCAGCCCGAGACAAACATAAGTATTCAAGCTAGCTTAATAATTTATAACACTATCAATATATCAAATATCCGAAAATTAGTCAAAGGCTATTTTTTAACCCTCTTCTCAACCAGATACCACTCGCTTACAGTATTAAATCTGTCCTCCGGTTTTTTGCCCATTATCGCCTCAATCCCTTTCAAATCAAAACTAACCTTGTAGTTAAAATTAATAGCTGGATATATCTTGGCCAAGTTTTTCTCTTTCAATTTTTCGCAAAACTGATCATATCTAGTGTTTCTCTCATTTGCGTCAAAGGTAAAACGCGTATCTTCTAAAAAAATGTCTGATTCCTTGTCGGAGTATCCAGAGAAGTTGTTGTAGTCTTGCTGAGAAGAGTGCCAAAACGTGTAGAGGTCCCTATCATAACCAAAGTTACAACCATAAAAAAGAAGATCGTAGTCACGATTCGCTATTCTATCTGCATAATCAATGGAGGCTAGGTACTCAACTTCAAAATTGATATTCGAATCCTTCTGCCTCTCTAGAAAATCCTCAACCACGTTTTTATGAGATTCGTTATCAAGTGCTATTAAGTTGATGTCAACCTCCTCTTCAAACGGCTGATAACCAAATACTTTT
>CAYRRY010000021.1:0-9414 GCA_964426805.1 uncultured Candidatus Saccharibacteria bacterium
AAATATCACATCTTCCGGATTCTTCCTTTTCATCATTCTGGCAGCTTCTAGAAAAAGCATATTCTGATATTCGCCGATAGTTCCGCCGATTTCAGTGATGACTACATTTGCCCTATCTTTAACGCCAGCTTTTTTGATTCGTCGAATTATCTCCTCGGGGATATGGGGGATAACCTCGACGCATTTGCCTTCGTACTCCAAATTTCTCTCTTTCTCGATTACTGTCTGATAAATACGACCAGTGGTCATATAGTTGTCGCGAGTTATATCTTGATTCAAAAACCTTTCATAATTGCCGATATCTTGATCGGTTTCGTCGCCATCTTTAGTCACAAAGACCTCTCCATGTTCCGTTGGGTTCATCGTCCCCGCATCAACATTGATATAAGGGTCCGCCTTAATTGCTGTAACACTTAACCCCTTACCCTTTAAAATTGCGCCGATAGATGCAGCAGCAACTCCTTTACCGACAGATGACATAACCCCACCAACCACGAAGATGTACTTTGTCTTCATCTAGCTCCTTATAATAAAAATACTAATAAATAAATGAAAAAACTCCCTAAATTTTTGTTTTTGTGGAGTTTTTTTTTACAAACTATGATTTATTCTCTATCCTTATTATACATAAGATATAGAAATTTCAATTGTGGAAAAAGAGTCAACCAAAAATTTAGTAAATGCACGAGTCAATAAAACAAAAAGATTGGCTAAAGTTTTGCAATTTGTGCCCTATATTCGTTGTGTCATATTGAACGGTTCTTTGGCGGAGGGTGGTGCAAAGCCGAGTTCTGATATCGATATTTTAATAATCGCCCGCTCTGGTCGTGTTTTTACTGCTCGCTTTATAATTACAATTATTACTTCGATCTTGGGCATAAAGCGTTCTTCAAGCGAAACCAAGAATCACGCTGGCAAGTTTTGCTTCAACTACTATTTAACAGATGAATTTCTAAAGATTCCTCACAATAGGGGTGAAGAAGTTGATACTTACTGTGCAAAAAATTATTCACAGAGCATATTGGTTTGGGGAGAGCAAAAGATATTCGAAGAATATCAAGAAACAAATTTGGAGTGGATAAAAATAATTCTGCCGAAGACAAATAAATTTCCTGCAGAGGAGAACGCAGTCACAAAAGAATTTCCAACCGGGAACATCAAAGGCAAGAGAGTAGGCGATTGGTGGCGAGAAAGGTTAGCAGGCAGATTCGGTGATTGGTTTGAGCTTCAGGTGAAAAAATTACAGATATTTCTAATAGAAAAAGATGGAAGAACTTGGCAGTATCCAGAATTTATCGTTTACAACGATCGAGAGCTCCGTTTTCACCCTCCGTCAAAGCGAAATTTCAAGAAAATTTGAATTTAAAGTCACTCACAAAAAATATTTGAGCCTTGAGGGACTAGTTATTGACGCAAGTTTTGTTTTCCAATACAATTAATACTCGGTGGTAGTACATGTTTCCCCCTTGCATGTCTGCCACCTTTTTGATAGATTATAGATAAGAAATCGGAGGGATGTCCGGTTTTTTTATTTTTTAATATCGTATTGACAAGATGCGGAGCAGGTCTTACATTGATAAATGCAAAACAATAATTAAGCTTTAGGAGAAATATGTTGAAACCACTAGGTGATAGAGTTGTGATTAAGCCGTTAGAGGCAGAGGAGAAAACAAAATCGGGAATTATTATCCCCGACAATGCCAAAGAGGCGCCTGCAAAGGGTGAAGTAATAGTTCTCGGAAATGGCAAAATGAAAAACGGAAAAGCACATGATTTTTCAGTTTCAAAGGGCGATAAAGTTCTTTACTCGAAGTATGCTGGAGACGAGATTGATATAGACGGCGTAGAATACAAGATTATGAAGGAAGATGAGATTCTGGGAATTCTATAAACAATAATTGACTAGGAGAAAATATGTCAAAACAGATTTCATTTAAGGAAGATGCGAGAGGAAAATTGCAAAAAGGTATCAACCAGCTGGCTGATACTGTGAAGGTTACTCTAGGACCAAAGGGCAGAAACGTTGTGTTGGACAAAGGTTTCGGTGCCCCAACTATAACAAACGATGGCGTAACAATCGCCAAAGAGATTGAATTAGAAGACAAGAGCGAAGATATGGGCGCACAGTTGATTAAAGAAGTCGCATCAAAAACCAACGATGTAGCTGGAGATGGCACAACTACCGCAACTTTGCTTGCCCAAGCTATCGTAAATGCGGGTTTGAAAAATGTTGCAGCAGGTGCTAACCCGATGGAGATAAGAAGAGGAATAGAGAAGGCTACAAAGAAAGTAGTTGAAACAATAAAGAAAAATTCAAAAGAAGTTTCTGGTAAAGAGGAGATTGCGCAGGTTGCCTCTATCTCTGCTGGAGATAAAGAGATAGGTGGTTTGATAGCTGAAGTTATGGATTCTGTCGGAAAAGATGGTGTTATTACTGTTGAAGAGTCAAACACTTTGGGACTTGAGAGTGAGGTAGTTGAGGGAATGCAGTTTGACAACGGCTTTATCAGCCAGTACATGATTACGGATGCAGCTTCAATGAAAGCAACTCTTGAAAATCCGCACATCTTGATTACTGACAAAAAGATTTCATCTATCCAGGAAATTTTGCCTTTGCTTGAGGCGCTAGCTCAGAGCGGTAAAAAAGAGCTTGTGATAATCGCAGATGATGTTGATGGTGAGGCGTTGGCTACACTTGTGGTGAACAAGCTTCGAGGCACTCTAAATGTGCTAGCGATTAAAGCCCCAGGTTTTGGCGACAGAAAGAAAGAGATGTTGGAAGATATAGCAATTTTGACCGGTGGTGAGATCATCTCAGAAGATACCGGTGCAAAACTTGAAGATACTAAAGTTGATATGTTGGGTACTGCTCGAAAAGTGGAAGCCGACAAAGATAATACTGTAATAGTTGAAGGAAAAGGTGAGAAAAAGCATATCGAAACACGAGTTGCTCAGATAAAAGCTCAGGTTGAGAAAGCATCTTCCGACTATGACAAAGAAAAACTTGAAGAGAGACTAGCCAAGCTTTCAGGCGGAGTAGGTATTATAAAGGTTGGTGCTGCTACCGAAGTTGAGATGAAAGAGAAAAAATATAAGGTAGAGGACGCTGTAGAGGCTACAAAAGCTGCTGCCGAAGAGGGAATAGTGGCAGGTGGTGGAGTTGCCTTTATCGATGCTATAGGAGAACTAAAGAATTTATCCGTCGATGGCGACGAGGAGCTCGGCGTAGAGATACTTCGAAAAGCTCTCGAGATGCCGATGAGGCAGATTGCAGAGAACGCAGGTGTCGAAGGCTCAATCGTAATCGAAAATGTTCGAAAGATGAAGCCAGGCGAAGGATATGATGCAGACAAAGATAAATATGGCAACATGGTGGGATTCGGAGTGGTTGATCCAGCCAAGGTTTCACGTTCAGCTGTTCAAAACGCGGCTTCGATTGCTGCTTTGATTCTGACAACCGAGGCGGTTGTGGCTGAGAAGCCAGATGAGAAAGCGGATCCATCTGCTGCTGCGGCCGCGATGGGTGGCGGAGGTATGGGCGGTATGGGTGGCGGAATGCCGATGGGAATGTAAGAAAATTAAAGATATTGAATAAGTAAAAACTCTCCTAAAAGGAGAGTTTTTACTATTGGTTTTTCTAACAATCTAAGAACCTAATGCCCAAGAAGTTGTTTTTTACGCTGTTTCTACCTGTCTGTTTTTATTTGCGATTGTCTCAAACTCATCTTTAATAATTATCTTTCTACCCTCGACTTTAAAAATGGTTTCAGTGCCTATTAGCCTGTCAGATAACCAAGTCTTTACGTAAAGTTTTATTACTTTACCTGTTTCTCCGTGGATTGTGTAATCATATACGACCCCGATGAATTTTCCAGACTTTGTATAAACTCGTTGGCCAATGCCGTGTGCTTTGGCTTTTATCGCCTCTTTAACACGGATTGAGTCTCTCATTTCTGAGATTGCATCGTTATTTTGAACCAGAATCGCATTTGAAGCTATCTCCACTACGTCGGAGAAAGAGATGACTTTTCGTATGGGGATTATGGGCATTGTTCTTATCACGAAAGCTTTGATAATAAAATCTGTTTTGTTGAGCACTATATCGGAGACAACACCAAGATTCTCCTGTTCATCTAAGGTGATAACGGGGGCGTGTAGAACTTGTGAATACCTAGTGATCATGACCCCTCACATAAAAAATAACGAAAACTTTGTTTCCGTTACAATCTTATCACATAGGTTATATATTTATAAATTATGCTCGCTCGACGTATGAGCCATCCCTGGTATCAACCACGATCTTGTCGCCGATATTTACAAAGAGGGGAGTGTCAACTGTTGCGCCGGTCTCAATTTTTACACTTTTATTTACTGAGCCTTGGGAATTTCCCTTCACAGAGGGCGGCGCTTCTTTAACTTCAAAAGTAAGCTTTATCGGAAGTTCGATGTTGATAGGTTCGCCGTTGAAGTGGAGAATGTCTATCTCTGCATTTTCGATTAGATATTTTTTTGCTTCCCCTATTTGGCCAAGAGAAATTTCGAACTGCTCGTAGTTTGTAAGGTCCATAAAAAAAGCGGAGTTTCCATCTAAATATAGAAACTGTGCTTTCTTGCGGCTTAGGTCCGCTGGTTCAAACTTTTCATTACCTTGAAAAGTTTTGTCCATAACATTTCCGCTTATCAGGTTCTTAACCTTTACTTTTACAATAGAACCACCACGCCCCAGTTTTTTCTGGGCGTAGCTTAAAACCTGGTAAGGTTCACCGTTTAGGATAAACTTCGTAGCTGTTTTTAAGTCTGTTATTGAATACATAATAAATCAAATCCCAAAAATTAAGTTCAAATCTTTGGAATCTGAGAAATATTTATTTAATTGTAAAGGGAAGAAGCGCCAAAAATCTTGCTCGCTTGATTGCGTTTGAGAGCTCTCTTTGGTGCTTTGAGCATACGCCAGAGCGTGCAGCTGGTTCGATTTTGTTCCAGCGGTTTAGATATTTTGAGATAGCACTTACATCTTTGTAATCAATCTCTTCGCTCTTGTCTTTGCAGAAGTTACATCTTCTTCTTTTTCTGTTGTTTGCCATTGTAGTTTAGATTTTATTTATTAAAACGGGATATCTTCTATGTCTATCTCTTCCTCTTTCTTTGCTTCTTTCGGCTTGTTGTCGCTTTTTGCCACGTCATCTACTGGATTCGGAGTAGGCGCGCTTGTATCTGATCCACCGCTACCGCCATCTCTACCACCAAGTACAATCACATTGTCGGCCACTATCTCTGTTTTGTATCTTTTAACGCCGTCTTGGCCTTCCCAGTTTCTTGTTTGAAGTCTTCCTTCTACAAATACCGGCTTTCCTTTCTTTAGCATCGGCGATACCGCCTCAGCCTGTTTTCCCCAGACTACGCAATCATGATATTCGGTTGCTTCATCGAACTCGCCGGTGTCTCTATTCTTCCACTTTCTGTTAGTTGCTACTGAGAAATTTGATACCGCTTGCCCGTTTGGGGTAAAACGCATCTCAGGATCTCGTGTTAAGTTGCCGAGTACTTGTGATCTGTTTAAATTAATCATATTGCTCCCTTACTTTAATTTATCCATATACTACCACAATCGATATAAATTTAAATCTCGTTTTTCAAAAGCTCGTCTAACTCGTCGTCCAGCTTGCTCAATCTGTCGGCTTCATCCTTGGCAGTAACCTTCGGAGCAGCCTTTTTAACTGTCTTTTTCGTAGTCTTCTTTGGAGTAGCTTTCTTTGCTGGCTTCTTTTCTTCTTTAGTTTCCACGTCTTCTACGGTTTTCTTCGCCTCGGCTTTTTTGGCTTTTGTCTTAGCTTTTGGCTTTACGACTTCTTCTTTTTCTTCGGACGGCTTCTCTTCTACGGTTTTTGCCGCAACTTTCTTAGGAGTGTCGGAGCTTTCTGTGTTTTCTTTTTTCTCTCTTTTGGCCATCAAGTCTCGATTGTCAATTTCCTCTACGGTTACAGCTTCTACGCTCTTCTCGCTACCGGTTACCGCTGTTATGTCTTCGCTTTCTGCAATATCGTCAGAAGTCAAAGTCAACTCTTCTTTCTTGTAATCTTTTACGATAATCAGCTGTCTCACAACGTTGCTGATATGTCTTAAGTCTTTTCCAAAAGGTAAAATACTTAGCGGGTCCATCTCAAAATAAACTGTCACGTAAGTCGCGAAGTTAGTTTTGTTGATAGGGTAGGCTAGCTTTCTTCTGCCCCATGATTCCTCTTTGATTATTTTGCCATCTAGCTCGGTGATCAAGCCACCAACTTTTCCCGTAACCTTTGTCAATTCTGATTCTGACACATCGTCAGAAATCAAATAAGTAAGCTCGTACTGTCTCATAAAATCCTTTCTTTGGCGCCCCAAAATCTCATTAGTTGAGGGGGCCTCCCCGAGGGGAGAGATTGGTTAAATATATTTAGTTGAAATTATTCTTACCAAGTTTTGGTAAATAAATCTCAGCTAAATGGCAATAAGCGCTATGAGTTTTCAAGAAATGCCTCCATTTCCCTCGCTAAAACTCACAGCGCCCTATCTGTATCCGATAAGTGTCCCTACACTATCAGAGAATCTTCCTTAAGTCAAGGCTATTATTCGCTTTTCTTGGTTACGGTCATGGAAGCATTTTCACCTTCTTCGAAAGCGAGAATATATAGATCATATGTGTCGTTCTCTGCTTGAAGTGAATTTCCAGAAGTAGCTGAATTTGTAGATGCAACTATTATCCAACCCTTGTCTTCTAGTGCAGCTTTGTAGAAATCTAGCGAATCTGATCCGATCTCTTCAAACATCATATTCCAACCATCTGTTGTTGTTGAAGAATAAGTGATGTTTCCCTCAGTATATTTCGGTACAGAGCTAGGCATGTCGCTTGGCCAATTTGCGCTTGAGCCCATAGTGGTAGTTCCCTCTTCAGTTTCGAGAGTTGCCCCGTCTTCACTGTAATCCAAATCTACATCGCCACCGAAGCTTGATTCAAAAATCTCTTCAGCCACCTCTTCGCTGGCTCGGTTCAGTAAATATCTTACTCCAAAATACCCAGCTATTCCCAAAGCTCCGAGTATTACAATCACAACTATTACTATTGTCACAGCTTTGTTGCCACCAGCTTTTTTCACAGGTGCAGTAGGTGCATCAGTTTTTTTCTCTTCGGCCACTATTCCTCCTAGTTAAATTAGTTTTCTCTATTATATCAGATTTTTTTCATGCTTACGCTAAATAACTTTCATGATGAAAGAGTATTTTCTCCATCTCATGGGTTATGTTACCCTCGTTGATCAGGGAATATGCAGCAGAAAGATAAGGAAAACGAAGGGCAAGTTCGGCTTTGGAATGTTTTTTGCTCAGGGCTTTATAAATTGAACCAATATTAGGAACGGATTCAGAGACCCCCTCTGTTACTTTTTTTGTTGCATCGTTCAAGTTCAAACCTTTGCCCACAAAGTGTCCTAAGGCAAAGTTTCGACTGGTGTCGTTTTGGCAGAGCATAAGATCGGCTTCGATAATCCGATGGGTTTTTGATGCGATATCATGAATTCTTTTAGTTGCTCCAAGTTCCCGCGCAATTATTTTTGCTTCTTGGCTTATGGCCGAAAAGGTAACAGCGATAGTGGAAACCGGTGGTTTGCCCCGTAATTTTTTCTGGAAATAACCGAAAACAAATCCTTGTTCAAAAGAGGCGATTGTACGCAGGGCGTTGTGAATATTGATACCAAACACATCCGAGCAAGATGTTGGCCAAATATTGCTTCCCAAAAAAAGATTAGCAAATTTGTGGGCAGAGTTTCTGTTTTTTGGTTCATGAACCACCATCATGCCGGCTGGTGCGTTATTGGCTAGATCTTTGGCGAAAGCAGCTCCGGTAAATTGAATTATCTTTTCATTTGGGTGAATCTTTTGTACTAAATCGGAGGGGGAGACGAGGTCTCGAAGCATGCCTTTTTGAATTAGAACAATAGGGGTTTTGCCGTTCGGTCTCAAGCGCTCTAGAGTGTCTCGGATACCGCTCATAGAGCTAGATATAACCACAAAATTATAGTCGCCAGCCTCAATAGTGTTTGTTTCATCTAAGATAAGATTTTTGGGAAAGCGATGTTTGGTTAAATAGGGGTATCTATCGCTATAGCCGATTGATCGCCAATGTTTCACAAGAGCTTTCTCTTTGTCCCACAGAGTTATCTCGTGCCCATTTCTAGATAAAACCAACGCTAACGCGGTGCCAAACCCTCCTGCTCCCATAATTGCAATTTTTTTCATAAGTTTATTATACTTTTGAAAAATATCTTAAGCAATTTTTTAAATATAAAACCTAAATCCTTCGATATTACTCAGGGCAAGTAGTCAGACGTTGAATTTAAACAGTGTTACATCTCCATCTTGGAAGATGTACTCTTTGCCTTCCATGCGGACAAGGCCTTTGGCGCGGGCGGGGGGCCAGCCCTCTTGATTAATTAGATCAAGCCAACCGATAATTTCAGCTGCTATGAAACCTTGTTCAAAATCGGTATGAATTACTCCAGCGGCTTCAGGTGCTTTAGCACCTTCTCGAACAGTCCAAGCTCGCGTTTCTGGCTCACCGGAGGTGAAGTAGGTGATTAACCCCAGCGTTTTGTAGGCTTCTTTTATTAGCTTATCTAGCCCAGATTCCCCTATCCCTAGAGCCTCGATGTATTCGGTCTTTTCATCATCATTTAGCTCATTCAATTCACTTTCAACTTTGGCTGAAATTGGTATGAAATTAACATCTTTTACTATTGAGCTATCAAAATTCTTGAGCTGCTCCTCTGAGCAGTTGGCGATATAGAGAATTGGCTTTTGGGTAAGCAGATTTATTCCCTTTATCGAACTTCTCTCTTCATCGCTCAGGTCGGCTTCTCGAGCATTTTTTCCATCATATAAGAGATCTTTTATTTTTTGCAAAGCGGAGTGAGTCGTTTTTGCCCCTTTCGAGCTGGCTTTCATCTCTTTCTCAACCGAGAATAATCTTTTCTCGACTGTGGAGATATCTGCTAGTTGAAGCTCCGTCTCAATAGTTTCGATGTCATTTTTCGGTTCTACTTTGCCCTCGGAGTGAACGATATTATCATCTTCGAAAAATCTAACTACTTGGGCTATGGCGTTGCACTCGCGCACATGTGATAAGAATTGATTTCCAAGTCCCTCGCCTTTGCTTGCTCCTCGAACAAGTCCAGCGATATCTACAAATTCAATTACAGTCGGAACTATTTTTTTCGACTTTGAAACATCTGATAATTTTTGGAGGCGCTCATCTGGAACCTCTACGATTCCGACGTTTGGTTCTATGGTGCAGAAAGGATAATTCTGTGCATCTGCTTGTGAGCCCTTGACCAAAGCGTTGAACAGGGTCGATTTTCCTACGTTGGGCAAGCCAACAATTCC
>CAYRRY010000022.1:0-6955 GCA_964426805.1 uncultured Candidatus Saccharibacteria bacterium
ACTCCTTGTTCGATTTCGCTTTTCAAAGTGCCGTAGTGACAATCGTGAACAATCTCATGTTCTATAAACACATTATTATTTATCTTTTTATGAAACTCTTCGTTGCTTAAAAAAGTATATTTGTTTTCATCCTTGCTATTAGAACGTTTGTCCCTAGTTGTACAAGATTTTACTATATAGTATTTATCAGATTCTTTAAGCATGGGAGCCCAAACAGAGCCCTTGCCCGAACCCGCCGTCCCTGAAATGATAAATATTTTATTCATTAATTTCTATTTTGTTAATGATATTATATCAACTCCATACAAATTCATATGATAAGCACCCGTGGCCTCTATCGAAAATGAATTATTATTATCAACGTTTCGCTCTCTTTCAAAGGTATATTCTACTTCTCTAATTCTTTTGTATTTAAACAATTTACCATTTAAAACCTCATACAGCACGGCTTTTGCGTTCTGGCCATGAACCTCGATATTTAGTTCGTATCTTTTGCCAAAATCCAAAGAGAACTCCTTTCTTGATTCATTGCTAAATTCCTCGGGCTCCTCTCTTTGAACGAAATATCTCTCTACCGGCTCTACCGATATCAAACCGAACTTGTCGTACTCAAGGGAAACAAAGGCTCCGAACCAATCATGCCCAGGATCATACTCTTTATCAAAATCATATTGAAATCTAAAATAAGAATTTTTTTTGTTTTGGGGTTGATAATCGACTGCTTCGAACTCGATTTTTTCGATAAAATTTTCAGACGTGGTTTCTTTTGAAATAATCCTCACATGATCTCCATTTGATGGATATTGTTTCTGGCGAACATTTAAAAGTCGTGCATAGCACTCATCTTCACCCTTCTCTACATCAAAAACACCGTACTGTGGCATCCCATTTGGCGCATACCAGTTACCAGCCAAGGGATTTTTTTTAATCTGCAATCCGTCAGAAACTCTTAGATTGTCTACGTTGATGCTTTGAGTTCGATATCCATCGTAATAATTTATCTCTATCTGGTAACTATCCACGCTCTCGATACTAAAGTCTCCGCTATCTTCGAATTCATCGCTTCTCCAAAAAAGATAATTCCAACCGTTTGAAAGCATATAATCCTCCCACTCATCATTACCTTCGTTATCTTTTTCTGGAAGGTGATAGTTAGGATAAATGTCATCGCTTTTTATCCTGTTTTCCTCTTCAGTTATTATATTCTCCATGGGCCTAAATCGCCTTGCTCCATTGTCGCTAACTAGCGATAGAGAGATTGATTTCACTCCATATCTATCATCTAGATGAATCCATGCTGAATAAACACCACTTTCTGACCATCTAACTAGGCTACTCTTTACCGCCCCCGAAACTTTTGTCTGGTTACTAGTATCGGCAGGAAGATAATATTCCAATGATTTTTCTCCACCATAATTATTGTTCGATAATTTTACGTCTTCGCCTGCTCCCAAAACAGAAATATTATCCAGACTCTCCATCTGGTCAAGCGATTCTGAATATTCATTGTAACCACAAAAATCATCATGCAGATAACTAGCTCCTGCAGAACTTTCAGATTTAGCATCGAATAGCGTCAATCTCTTATAATCCTTCAAAAAATATAACGACAAACCAATCAGCAATAAAACGCCAAATAGCAAAATAATTTTATAGAGTAATTTCATGCCTATATTTTATCATAAATCCAGTATATCTTCCCGATACTAAAAAATACTCCGACACGATGTTGTGCCGAAGTATTTTTGAAATTATTTTATTCAGTTTTTATCTCTGCAATCCGCGCATGCCGCCATGACCTTCTTCTCGACCTTCACCGCCACCGGTATATTCTCGCAAAGCTTCGTGGTCTATTCCACTTTCTTCCATCCACGTTTGATTCTCAGCTCTTTTTTGCTCACGATCTTCATGCATCTCAGACCTGTAATCGATTATTGCCTGTTTCTGCTCATCTGTGATCACACCATCAGTTACAGCCTCAGAAAGCTTTTCTTCCTGTTCGGCTTGTCTCACGGCTCTTTTTTCTCCCCGCATCTCTTCCATCGCCGCATCAACTTGGCTCTCCTCTACTCCTAGTTTTTCAGCCAGGTTTGAGGCCATCTCCCCTCCACCGAATCCGTTTCCTGCCGCAGAGGTCGCTCCGACATAACTTAGGGCTCCCACTGCTACGGCTGCTCCCAACACTAGTGCTGGGACGATAATTTTCTTGTTCATAATTTTTTCTTTTTAATGTTTTTGATTAAATCTTTTTGTTTCTTTGATCTTTTTGTTATCCGTCGATAACTGCTAGCAATAACTATTACATCAATAATAATAAAATATTTCACAAAACCACCAACGCCTCAGACATTTAGTCTGAGGCGTTGCGTATAGTGTCAACAAAGTTCGGAATATTTATTCAGTAAATTTGAAAGTCTCAAATATCTGATCACCTATTTCAGTAGTTTCGTCAGGATTAGTATCTTCGCCAAATATCATAAAAGTTTTACCACTTTTTTCTACGTAGTATGAGTTATGTGTATGCCCGGTGGTTTTATTTGTAGTGATGGCAACCGTCGTGATTTCTCCATATTTTTCAACTTCGCTTAGCTCTTTTGTTTGATTGCTACTGATAGACAGCTCAATTAGAACCTCGCTTAGATCTTTATTAATAACCTCTACTCCAAAAAATATGTCTCCAGTGTAAGCTTTGGGATTTGTTCCTATAAACAGAGATAATCCCTCGATTTGAGAGTTAGTTTCAGTCAGATTTCGAACCAACCAATCCGCCGGATACTTGAAACTAAACCCATATTCTTCATTGGTATAGGTCTCCCAATCCGCTGTTTCATCTGTCGTTGTTGCGGTCGACGCAGAGTCTGAATCTGTCGTTTGCAGAGATGACACTTGTCGCTCAAGTTGATTAATGTCATCTTCAAACCCATCAATCTGATCTTGCAACTCTGTCTTCTCTTCCTCAGCTTTGTTATTTAAGTAATAATAACTAGCACCTACTGCTACGACAGCAGTGATCACGATAGTTAATGTTACAATCCATGTTTTGCTCATAATTTCTCCGGTTTAATTTGTAAATTCGAAAGTTGAGGCGATTGATTCTAGTTCAGATGATAAACCGCTTGAACGTAGATCGCTCGGACTATCTTGCCAATAGCTCACAACAAAAACCATATCATTCTTTTCTCCTAGCACATTATCTGAAACCATCATCGCACCCCCTTCTAGAGCTTGATAAGTAGTTTTTGTATAAACTAATATTCTGAAAGTATTTGCGTAGCCAGGCATATTGATGTCAAAATCTTTGTCCGATGTTGGCACATAAACATCATATGAATCATCTGCCGGTGCTGGGCCTTCAGTATGTGTTTGGCTCCAATCATCAACCCTGTATCCTTCCCATTTATCACCAAATGTCAGGCTAAACCCATACTTGCTGTTTTGGTATGTTTTCCAGCTCAATTCGTCGTCATCAACCTCTGTTGTAGTTGATGTGTCAGCCTCAGCTGCTTGTAAGTCGGAAACCTGATCTTTCAGCTCATCAATCTGGTTTTGTAGCTCTGTTTTCTCTTCTTCTGCTTTGTTGTTTAAGTAATAATAGCTAGCACCTACCGCTACTACAGCAGTGATCACTATTGTTAATATTACAATCCATGTTTTGCTCATAGTTTTTTCCTTATTGATTTAGTTTCTTTTTTCTTCTTCTAATCAAGAAGTATATTATGCCGGCCAAAACCAACACACCCATAACAATGAATACTATACTCATTATAGTTGAAGCTGAATTCACAAAGCCGGAGGTCACGGGACCGGAACGATCTGAGAAGTTTCCGTTGGCGTCTTCCGCCTGTAAATATAGGCTAACTTCGTCTAAATCACCCTCTAGGTCACTTTTGTTCAAGACATAGCCTGTTTCATCTTTGGAGATTTCTACCATCTTTAAAACACTACTTTCGCCATGTTTGATCACTGTTAGATAGTATCCCTTCAAATCCTCTTCACCATTTGCGTCCCACGATAGTGTAATTTTTTCGGTAGTGCTACTTTTTAGTTTAAAATTCTTCGGCGCTTCCGGAGCCAAGTTATCCACAGCCTCCGCTTGGACTTCATTTGAATCATATGACTCGTTATCTCCTTTGTAGGCACGAACTGAGTAAAAGTATATTTTTCCAGTTTCAATCGAAGAATCGGCATATGTTAACTGGTCTTTGTCCACAGCCACAACTGCTTCAAAATCACCCTCTTCGCTATCTTTTCTGTAAATCTGATATCCTTCAACGCCAGTTGTGATTGATTTCTCCCAAATCAAATCCACCGATCCGCCCTGATCCTCTGGCGTATCCACTATGGAAAGATTTTTTGCGACCCTTATGCTCGAGGTAGTTGTTTTGCTGCTCGGATCAGCCTCGGTTCCTGTGGCCGTTGTGTCTGAGCTGGTGTCTTCTGCAACCACCGCATCATCTCCAACCTCCTCTTCCTCCTCTGCAGGAGGATCTACTGGGGCAACATAATCAAAACCGTATGTTGCGAAATCAAAATCAAAATCTTGTGAAGTGCTTCCGAAATAAGCCGCCCCGCCATCATAGCAGGCCGTCTTCTTGTACCAGAAAAGCGAAGCGTTGCCCACAGAATATATCGGCAATATTTTATAACCAGTATGGCCAGGTACCAACTCTATGTCGTTATATTGCATAGTCATAACCTCTGTACCATTCGGCTCAGCGATCATCCCATCGGTGTTGAAAGCGATAATCCCCCCATCCTTCAACAAAGCCATGCCCACTTCACCATTTCCATCACCCAGAACAGTAATCGTTATTCTACTCAACCGATTTTGTGTCGGTGTAAATGTTTGGCTAGCCAAATACTCGGTATCGCGAATCATAGTAGTATAGCCACCACCCAAATTGTAAGCGTCGCACTGCTGATCTGGCGGTCCAGCTGCCACCGCCACGCTCAAATTGGTCCCAACTGTCAAAAACAGAGAAACAAAAATCACGAGTGCAAATTTCAATTTTTTCATAAGAACATTGCTTCAAATACTCTAGTATTCAAAGCCCTCCCTTCCGCAAAGCGGAATATTATTATTTGTTATATCTATTATACCAAACTATTCTCTTTGAGATAATTATCCACCATTTTTAGTTTCTCTTCGACGCCTATCTCACCCTCAATCCTCAGAACCGGAAGCTTTGATTCTTTTAGCCAAGCTTCGTGTCTTCTCTTGCTTCTTATGTCCAGTCCAGCCGTATCATATTTTCTTGCCCACTCAATAAATTTCTTATTATTCTCATGCATCTCACCACCCTTTAATGTGGCTTTCTTGCCGAAGTTCTTTCTCTCCCGCTCTTTTAACCTTTTCATTCGAACATCTTCAGCTAAATATAAGAAAATAATAAAATCATAATATTTAACCGTAAAATCGCCCCACTCACAGAGAGAACCAGAGATAACCCATGAATCATTTTTTTTTAGATTTTTCTTCAATAATTCTGCAGCCTTGCCTCTGTCTCTTTTTATCGTAAAGGGAATTTTCGACTTTTCCCAATAAAAATCATCAGTATCAAAATGCTTGATATTGTATTCCTCAGCCAATGCTTTCCCTAGCGTTGTTGTTCCCGACCCAGAAGCACCAGTAATGTGAATTCGAATATTGTTCATGAATTAATTATATCAAATATCGCCCACACTATGTTATCAAGCCTATAATCGAGAAGAAACGCTATTGTCTGTTGACAAGAGTCTTTTTGTATGCTATAGTGTATATACTTAATAAATGATAGCACTCTACGCTTGCTTACATGGAGAAGTCTCGGCGAAACTGCCGCTTCAAACTTGACCAATTTTTTTGGCATACATTATGTCATAGGTACAAGTATATAAGGAAGAAAAAAAGACCACCCATACAAGAAATCTTAATTTGATCTCATATATAGTACAGTTTATAAAGTTTATTTGTTTTATTAGGTTATTTAGCGAGGCTGTTGAAAAAAATGTTTACAATCCCGACTCACAGAAATCCCGGCAATTAATTGACCGGCAGGCGGGCAATTCTAAAAGCACTCAACAGCCAAAGCTATAAATATTTTGTTCTAGTATATTGATTCACTACGAATATTATTTGAGGTACCCTGTTTTATAAAACAGGGTTTTTTGATATTTATCTGAACATAACATTGCTATAGTTTGAATTCCTCGTTAGCCTCTTTGTCGAGCAAACGGATATAGGCTAGGGTTTCTTCGGGAGTAAATATTTTTAAACCGAGCTCAGAAGCTATCTTTTCGATTTCGGTCAATGCCTTTTTTCCATCTTTTTTATTTTCGACTAGCTTCTCAGCCTCAAAATAATAACTATGGCTAGGAACCTCCACAATCGCCCACTCAACTCCTTTATATAGATATATGCTAGCGTTTCGAATTGCGATTAAGCCTTCACTGTGACCCATGTATTTTGCGAACTCAAAAGACTCTTCTAGCTTGTCTTCGCCGAAAGGGATAGATATTTCTTTTCGATTTGAGTCATTGAGCCTCCCCACCTTCAGAGAAAATTCGTTTTCCCCATTGGTTTGCTTTATACGAAAATCAATTGTTTTTTTATGCGACAAGCCGAAAATCCACTGAGTTCGTTCATATTTTTTAATTAGTTTTCCATTTTTTTTCAAAATTGCTTCAAGTTCAGCCTTTTGTTTCTTTGAAAGCCTTCCTCTGTGTTCAATTTCGTACTTAGCCATAATAATATAATTTCAATGATATTTATAACAGTATAACAAAACCAGCGAAAGAGTCAGTACTTGCACACTGACTCTTTCGCTGGTTCCGGGACAGGGATTCGGTCACGAATATTTTTCTGCTGAAAAATTTCTCGACCCCCGCTCGGGCTACTCGCCCTCCGCGTTTCGAATCCTCAAAAACAAAAACCACCCCACATAGTCCAAAAAATTGGACAACATGGGGTGGTTCC
>CAYRRY010000023.1:0-5345 GCA_964426805.1 uncultured Candidatus Saccharibacteria bacterium
TCCACCTCTATCTATGTCCTACCATGTCTAACTTTTAACGAATAAATATGGAAGCTTTATCATCTTTAGGAATAGATTGGAAATTGCTCCTTGCTCAAGCAGTAAACTTTTTAATTTTGCTCTTTATCCTCTCAAAATTACTCTACAAACCACTTGTAAATCTCTTAGAAGAGAGAAGAGCAAAAATTGAAAAAGGTCTAGCTGACGCCGAAAAATCAACCAAAAACTTAGAAAAAGCGGAATTAGATGCTGAGCATATTAGAGAGAAAGCCTATAAAGAGTCAAACGATATCTTGGAAAATGCAAAGTCCGAAGCTGACCTAGAGGCAAAACAAGTAGTGAAAAAAGCTGGAAAACAGGCTGATGATATACGCAAACATGCAGCAACAGAATCACTGGCATCCAAAGACAAAGCTTTAGAAGAGGCCAAGGGTCAGATATCGGAAGTTGTGCTTGCGGCCCTTTCAAAAACAGTTCACGAAATTGATTCCAAGCAAAAAGAAGAGTTGGCAGAAAAAGCCATGGGAGAGATTGATCTATGAAAATAAGTGCCAAAAAATACGCTGAGGCGCTACTTGACGCAAGCGACAAAGAGGATCTTTCGAAGGTTGCTGAGAAACTTTGGTACAAACTCCAGAAAGACAACAACTACTCAGAGCTTTCCAAGATTTTAGATAACCTAAAAACAGTTTATGCAGAGAAGAAAGATATGATTTTGGCAAAGGTTTCCTCCCCCACTCCGCTTAAACCAGAAGAAATATCGAGTATCAAAAAAATAATAAAAGATGAGTTCAAAAAGGATGCATATATAGACAACATTGTCGATCCAACGCTAGAATTTGGATACAGAATAGAGGCGGAAGACAAAGTTTTCGATAATACCTTTTCGGGGAAAATTAATAAGCTAAAAACTTTCATTTCATAATACTTTGGAGAAAACATGAGCACCAACATTGTTGAAGAGTTAAAAAAAGAGATACTTTCATTCGATTCCAACGTCAAAGACAGTGGTGAGGGCGTTGTCGCCGAGATCTCTGACGGAATTGTAAAAATATACGGTTTAAAAGATACCAAGATGTCAGAGCTTCTCTCTATTGAGAGTTCCGAGGGCAAAGTGGCCGCTCTAGCACTAAACCTCGAAGAAGACTCGATCGGAGCAGCTGTTTTAGATGACTACGAAAGCATAAAAGCTGGTGATAAGGTAAAAAATACCGGCAAAGTTTCTAGCATTGAGGTTTCTGACGGATTTATCGGCAGAGTTGTGAACCCGCTAGGAGAAGCGATAGATGGTAAAAGCAAGATTGGTGGAAAAATGAAAGAGATGCCTATTGAGAAAGTTGCACCAGGTGTTATAACCCGTGAAAGCGTCTCTGAACCACTACAAACCGGAATAAAAATTGTTGATGCTCTTACCCCTATCGGCCGTGGACAGCGCGAGCTGATAATCGGTGACCGCGGAACTGGAAAAACAGCGATTGCCATAGACACCATACTAAACCAAAAAGATTTGGATAAAAAAGATAGACCAATCTGCGTTTATGTGGCTATCGGCCAGAAAGAATCAAAGGTCGCAAAAGTTGTTGCCAAGCTCGAAGAAGAGGGCGCTATGGATTACACTATTGTAGTCGTAGCTGGAGCAAGTGATCCAGCACCGATGCTTTTTACTGCTCCCTACGCCGGATGCGCTATCGCTGAATATTTTCTAGATCAGAGCAAAGATGTTTTGATAATTTACGATGATCTAACAAAACACGCTTGGTCCTATAGACAAGTTTCGCTTCTACTTCGAAGACCTCCGGGTCGAGAAGCTTATCCTGGTGATGTTTTCTATCTTCACTCCCGTCTCCTAGAACGCTCTGCTCGTCTGAATAAAGATTTCGGTGGTGGCTCGATAACTGCTTTGCCGATAATCGAGACCCAAGCTGGAGATGTCTCCGCCTATATCCCTACCAACGCTATCTCTATTACCGACGGTCAGATATTTTTGGAGTCAGACCTTTTCTACCAAGGCATACGACCTGCTATGAACACTGGCATCTCAGTTTCACGTGTCGGAGGAGCGGCTCAGATAAAAGCGATGAAAAAAGTTGCCGGAAAATTAAAACTTGAGATGGCTCAGTACAGGGAATTAGCAGCTTTTGCTCAGTTTGCATCAGACCTAGATGCCAACACAAAAGCTCAGATAGAGCGAGGCAAAAGAGTGACAGAGATTTTGAAACAACCACAGTATCAACCAATGTCGGTCGACGAGCAAACCATTTCTCTTTATGCGGTAAACAACGGCTTTTTTGACGGATACAAAGTGGAAGAGCTTGAACAAATAGAGACAGATTTGGTCAAAAAAGCAAAAGTTGGAATCAAAGAAGTTTTGGCTAATATACGTAAGAGCGGTGATTTGGACAAAAAAGATGAGCAGAAGTTAATAAAGTTTTTAGAAAAAAATACCAAAAAAGTCGAGGAAGCTGTAGAAGAGGAGAAGGAAAACAAAAAACCTGAACCCAAGAAAAATAAGGGAAAAGACAAATAATGGCTTCAACTCAAGAATTTAGGAGAAGAATAAAATCAGTTACCAATACTCGCCAGATCACCAAGGCGATGGAAATGGTCGCTTCTGTTAAGATGCAAAAAGCCCAGAAAACTATTGAAAACGCCAGGAGCTACATTCAAAATTCCTGGAATATGTTAGAAACTTTGGCTCGAGTTACTTCTCCTGAGCATCACCCTCTTCTGCACAAAAGAGAGGTAAAGAAGGTCGGACTTTTGGTTATTACCTCCGACAGGGGTCTTTGCGGAAGTTATAACTCCAGCATCATCCAAAAAACTCTCGCTTTTGCAAAGGGAGAAGAAAAAATTGGCATCGATACTGATACGGTAGCCGACATCGATTTAGTTTCAGTGGGCAAAAAAGCTTCAAATCCCGTGAGAAATATGCCAAACAGTAAACTGGTAGCTGAATTTACGGGCCTCGGCAAAGAGATTGAATTTGAAGAGGTACGACCAATAGCAAAACTTTTAATCGACGACTATATAGACAAAAAATATGACCAGATCATAATGATTTATTCTCACTTCGAATCTTCCCTAAATCAGACCCCCGTTATAAAACAAATATTACCGATTACTTCAGAGCATATTGATATTAAAGAATTGTGGCAACCTGCAGAAAACAGCAACCAGGAAAATTATCAGTTTGAGCCAAGCCCGAACAAAGTTTTGAAGGGCGTGCTTGATCAATTTATCCGAATGCAAATTTACGGAGCCATACTTGAATCAAACGCTTCGGAGCATTCGGCTAGGATGGTTGCAATGAAAAACGCTAATGACAATGCTAAAGAGCTTATCGACGATCTTCAATTAACATATAATACTATTAGACAAAACTCGATCACCTCGGAAATATCCGAGATTTCTGCAGCCGCAGAAGCGATGAGTTAAATAAACGGAGCACACATGAATAAAGGATTAGTAACACAAATTATCGGGCCGGTTATCGATGTCAAATTCGAAAAAGAGCTGCCTGCTATTTACAACGCTTTGACATTGAAATTGGATGACAAAGAGATAACGCTTGAGGTAGAGCAACATCTTTCGACCAATACTATAAAGGCAGTCTCTATGGATTCAACCGATGGTCTGACTCGTGGCGTAGAAGTAATTGACACCGGGAAACCTATCTCGGTACCAGTTGGCGAAAAATCAATTGGCAGAATGATGAATGTGACAGGAGCTCCGATAGATGGCAAGGGAGAGATAAAAAGCAAAGAATTCTATCCTATTCACAGAAAAGCTCCGGATTTTTCAGAACAAAACACCAAGACTGAAATCTTCGAAACCGGAATCAAAGTTATCGACCTTATCGCCCCTATTACCAAGGGTGGAAAAGTCGGACTCTTCGGTGGAGCCGGTGTGGGGAAAACCGTTCTTATCACCGAGCTTATTCGAAATATCGCCACGGAACACGGTGGCTACTCAGTTTTCGCCGGTGTTGGAGAGCGAACTCGTGAAGGAAACGACTTATACAGAGAGATGAGTGAGTCGGGAGTTATCAACAAAACCGCATTAGTTTTCGGCCAGATGAACGAACCCCCTGGTGCCAGAATGAGAGTTGCTCTTTCCGGTCTTGCTCAAGCTGAATATTTCCGAGATCAGGGCAAAGACACGCTTTTATTTGTAGATAATATCTTTCGATTTACTCAAGCCGGTTCAGAAGTTTCAACCCTGCTAGGTCGAGTCCCATCCGCTGTAGGATATCAGCCTACACTTGCAACTGAGATGGGAAACCTTCAGGAGAGAATCACTTCAACCAAAAAAGGATCAATTACCTCCGTTCAAGCAGTTTATGTCCCTGCCGATGATCTTACCGACCCAGCCCCAGCCGCCACCTTTGCTCACTTGGATTCCACCATAGTGCTCGAACGATCCTTGGCCGAGCTCGGCATCTACCCTGCCATTGACCCCCTATCTTCATCTTCTGTTATCCTCGATCCAAATATTGTGGGCAAGGAGCATTATGATATTGCTCGAGAAATTCAGAAAATATTACAAAGATACAAAGATTTGCAAGACATCATCGCAATTTTGGGCATGGAAGAGCTTTCTGAAGATGACAAAAAGAGTGTGAACCGAGCCAGAAAAATTCAAAGATTTCTCTCTCAGCCTTTCCATGTAGCGGAAATTTTCTCCGGCATCCCCGGCACTTATGTCTCACTAAAAGATACGATTTCGGGCTTCAAGGAGATTATCGAGGGCAAACATGACGCTGTGGCTGAACAGGACTTCTATATGAAAGGAAATATTTCAACAATTTCTAAATCCAACAAGAAATGAGTGTTTTTACTCTAAAACTGATAACTCCAGAGGGAGTAACTTTTGAGGGAGACACTTCCAAAATTTCCCTGCCAACTCCCGATGGTCAGATAACTGTCCTTGCAAATCACGAGCCAATCATCTCCCTAGTATCTCCAGGAGAGATTGTGATGCAGAAAAACGGTAAAGAGCACTATCTAGCGACAGAGGGTGGAATAGTCGAGATTGCAAACAATTTGGTTAAAGTAATGGCAGATACAGCTGAGACCGCAGAATCACTTGATCAAGCAAAAATTGAGGAGGCAAAACTTGCCGCACAACAAAAACTTCATAATGCCAAGGATCATGTTGATTTCACCTCTGCCGAAATTGCGCTTGAAAAACAGCTAGCAAAGCTAAGAGTTCTTAAACGAAGAAAAAAGTATAAATAAAATATTGATCTAAAAAGCAAATGCAGACCGCCCCCTCGTCAGGAACGGTCTGCTGTGTGTGTCAGGAGAACCCTGCTTGGGCTCTCTCAGTGTGGTTGGCGGGGGCAC
>CAYRRY010000024.1:0-3888 GCA_964426805.1 uncultured Candidatus Saccharibacteria bacterium
TTAGTTGAATAGTATATTCGTTAATTAGTATATATGTTAATTAGTTGTTAGTAAGTAGTAAGTAGCCAAAGTTTTATTTGGAATTTCGCAAATTCGTAATTTTGAAAGAGACCAATTTAAGCCTTGGATTGTGGGCAGATATCAGAGTATGGGCAGAGTGAGCACTGTCGCTGTGCGGGTGTTGCTTTGAGTTTTCCGGATTTAATCCCCTTGCCCACTTCCAAAATCATCTCCTTGGTTTTTTCGAGTTGTTTCGGCTTATAGACCACTTCTCCCCGAAGATCGTATTCAATAAAATACAAAATACTTTTTGGAATGAACCCAAACTTTTCGTACCAAGCTAGTGCATATATCTTCATCTGAGTTGAATCCTTTACTCTGCGGTCTGCATCTTTCTGATCTTTTACTTTAGAGGTTTTAAAATCGATAATACTAGCATCTTTTCCCTTGTCTACAATCAGGTCGTATCTTCCATTTACCTTGATTTTATTTTCAGAGAATTCGAATCTCTCCTCCACCGCAGCTGGGATCACCGGCTCTTTTTGATCTTGATTGTAGAATCTAGAAAGTGTTTCTAGGCCTGTTTTATATCTCCGATCTTCGTGTTCACGGGTTATGAAGCCTACATTTCGAAATGTTCTCTTGAAATCGGAGATTAACTGCTTGTAGTCAGGTTTTTGCCCCGCTATTTTTCTCTGAAAATAGTGGTCAAGAGCAGCATGAATTGCTGTTCCATACATCAGATAGTGATTTTCAAGCAGGGGAATTTTGACAATGTGGGCGTAATAAAATTTCTGAGGACAGGTGTAGTAGTCGTCGATTTGAGCTCGGGAAAGTGAAATTATCTCCTGTTGGAATTTTGCAGGAATCGGATATGGTTTATTCACGATTTTTTTATGTCGTACAATCTTTTGCATCGGATTGCTTTTTGAAGTGACGTTATTCACCGAAGCGTCGTCGAGCAACTCTAGCACAAAAGGTGAAAGCTTTTTTACCCTCTTGCCACCGTAGTCCTTGGCGGAAGTTAGATAAAGGTAGTTTTTTGCTCGGGTTGAAGCTACATAAAAAAGTCTTCTTTCTTCTTGGATATGAAAATCACCCTCTGGAAGACTCTCTTTGATCAATTCATCCGGTATCGGAAGTTGATCATTTTTTCTGCGTGAAGGGAATCTATCGGCGACACAATTTAAAATAAAAACAACCGGCCACTCTAGCCCTTTTGAGGAGTGGGCGGTCAAGATGTTGATGGCATCTATGTCGGGGTCAATATCAGACGAAGAATATTCATCACCTGCTTCCAAAATTAATTCGATATTTTCTAAAAATCTCAATACTCCCCTCTCTTCTGACGAATGATTAAATTCGGCGATTCGATCAAAAAATTTTGCAATGTTGTAGATTTCAATCTCATTTTCAGTTGAGAGATTTTTGGTTAAGTTTTTTAAATATCTCTTCTCAACCAAATAGTCGTATAGCACTTCTCCTACCGGTTCGTTCTTTCTGTCACGATATTTTTTTATATCTGTAAGAATTGGGTCTAGCTCGTCGGAAAGTTTGAGTTGTTTGGGATTTTCAAAGATATCAGTTATGGAACGGTTTTTTCTCTTAGCGATTGTGTAATATTTTGTCATCAGCTCATGTGAAATTTTATATATTTTAGAGGTAGCGAGATTATAAAATGAAAGATTGTCGTCATTGTAGCCTAAGCATTTCAAGAAAGAGATTACCATCTTTATCTCTGGTTGAGAAAAGAGTCCAGAAGCGCCTGAAAATATGTGTGGGATACCTTTGGCATTTAAGGCTTGGATGAAGGGCTCGGTGTGGTTATTGGCACGGGCCAGTAATGCAAAATCATTGTAATTTAAGCCCTCTGTTTGCTTTAGCTCCAGAATCTTTTCAACAACTGAGTCCGCCTCACCAGAGAGGGTATCTGAGTAAATAAGACTAGGGTTTTCTCCCGAAAGAGCAGATGTCAATTTCTTATTAATCTTATTTTTTATTTCAAGCCTTTCGGGATTGTTGTGTTGTATGAGTTTGTGTGATAAATCCAAAATCTCTTTAGTCGAGCGGTAGTTCTTGTTTAAAACAATCTGAGTGCTATCTTTAAAGCTTTTTGTGAAGTCGAGGATATTTGAGATTGAAGCTCCGCGAAAGCGATAAATTGACTGATCATCGTCTCCGACTACAGTTATGTTTTTATCTTTCGAGGCTAAAAGTTTCACGATCTTGTTCTGTGCAAAGTTGGTGTCCTGATACTCGTCAACCAAAATATATTTAAATTTTTTCTGACAATCGGTTAGAACTTTCTTGTTCTCTTTTAAGAGCTTATGAGTTAGAAATATCTGATCACCAAAATCTAGGTTCCCGGCTTGAATCATTAGGTCTTGGTAGCGTTGATATGCGTTTGCCAACTCTAAAATTTTTTCAGCCTCAAGTACATCATTCACGTCTTTTTTCGCCTTTATAGTTTTTAAATTCTTCTCCGCAAAGGTTTGATACTCTTCTGGACTAATAAGTTCATCTTTGAGACGTGAAAAGTGATTTAGCATTGCATGAATGTGAGTTAGAGGGCTTGCTATGGGGCGAAGCTGATTTAAATCGAAAGCATAGATATTTTCATGCATAAATATTGCTTGTTCGGTGGAAGTTAGGACTTTGAAATTTGCTGGAAGACCTAAGTCGATGGAAAAATCTCGCAGGAGCCTATCGCCAAATGCATGAAAAGTTGAGATCCACATGTCAGTGTAGCCGTACGGTACAAGCCGATCAACCCTCTCTTCCATTTCTGCTGCCGCTTTTTCGGTAAAGGTGAGGGCCAAAATTTCAGAGGGCCTGGCCCACTTTTTTTGGATAATATGAGCAATTCTATGGGTTATAACGGTGGTTTTGCCAGTACCAGCACCAGCAATAATTAAAAGAGGTCCAGATTTATGCTGAACGACCTTTTTTTGTTCTGGATTAAGATTTTTTGTAATATTTGGTAATGTTTTTTCAAAGTTAATTTTTGATTGCATGAGTGTATTATAGCATGGAATAGAACAGGCTTTAGAAATTAGCCTTTTAAGAATTAGGAAGAAAATTCAAAGACAAAATACAAAGCCGGTGGATCCACAGGGGAACCACCGGCACGGACATAATTCAGTTCGGTCCCCTCAGTGTCTTAGAGACGCTAAGGTTTGCTGGTTTTGAAGGGGGGTCTTCTTCTCTCCGCACCCAAGGTGCGAACAGAATGAAAACCATTGTTACTCCGATAACTGCCGCGGTCCACAAAACCCACGGCCGAGTCATCCTAGTAGCCCGAAATGCAGTTAGCACCTCAGCCCCCTTGGAGGGAGTGTTGTTGGTAAACCCGATCCTTGTCCTGTACGGACCAAGGTCGCCAGATCCCCCTGGCCACCAACCCCACTTTTCTAACGTGATGCCCCACGTTGTCGAGTAAGACTGTGTGAGTTTCCACTGATTGTTCTCAGTGTCGTTCACAACCATTTCGACAATTTGAGTCGGAGGAATCTGTGAGATACCCCAGTAGGCGAGAAATCCTATGGCCGTAGCCAATAGAATTATCTCATTCCAATTGAGATATCTGGTTCTCCACCTGTCGCGGATATGTAAGTAGACCGCGACCAGGAGGCAAACGCCTCCTATGGCTAGCATCATCATGCCGGCCATGTCGGTGCTGTCACGCTGACCCTCCAGCATGACATTTGGCCCCGCAAAAATAAACGCGAGACCAAAAACAAACAACTTCAGCTTCAATTGTTTCATCTTGACCCCCTCCTGTGGGATCGGGCTGTTGAATGTGCGGCAACTATTGCTGCTTTTAAAAGAGATAAGTATTCCTTCTAAAAGCAGCAGCCCCGAATAAATCCGGGGCGTTGCTGTCTTTAA